>CAMDGP010000207.1 GCA_945897765.1 Chitinophaga pinensis | reverse complement strand
GTTAATTTGTTCTTTTTGTTTAGCTTTTAACAACAATGTTTAAACAAAATCACAGTAAATGTGTTTAAAACTCTTACGTGACGATAAGAATAAATAACAAATTAAATTAAACAACATGAAAACCAATTTTAATTCAGATATAATAGATCTTCACGACCAAATTGGCGATGAACATATTTTAACTTCTATCGAAACACCGATGCTAGCAACTGCTTTTGATAAAACAGATGCGGAAAAAATAGATGAAATTTCTGTTCATTTTCAAGCAATTATGGAAACTTTAGGATTGGATTTAAGTGATGACAGCTTGAAAGGAACACCTTCTAGAGTTGCTAAAATGTATGTTCAGGAAATATTTTCTGGGCTCAATCCTGCTAACAAACCAAAAATTGCACTTTTTGAAAATAAATACCAATACAATGAAATATTGGTGGAGAAGAATATCACCTTTTATAGTAATTGTGAGCATCATTTTGTGCCGATAATGGGAAAAGCTCATGTGGCTTACATTTCCAATGGGAAAGTAATTGGATTATCAAAATTAAATCGCATTGTTCAATTTTTTTCAAAGCGTCCACAAGTACAAGAACGTTTAACTGTTCAAATTGGTGAAGATTTAAAACGAATTTTAGGAACAGAAGATGTTGCCGTAATTATAGACGCAAAACACTTATGCGTTTCCTCACGTGGAATCAAAGATGAATCTTCAGCAACAGTTACAAGTTTCTATTCTGGGAAATTTCAAGAGGAAGCTACAAAAAGCGAGTTTTTCAAGTATTTGTAATCAATTCTTTAACTATTCTGTTTTAATAATGTTTATATGCTAAACATGGAATAAAAAAATGAAGTTAGCGCGATTAATAAATTCGTAATTTTGCGCCCAATGATAACAGAATCACTAAAGAAACCTTCCTTATTTAGAATCTATTTGGTTTTTACCAAATTTCGTCTCTCTTTTCTTGTAATTCTTTCTGCTTTATCTGGCTATTTGTTTGCTGGTGGAACTGATTACATAGAAATAATTTACCTAATGCTGGGAGGAACACTCGTTACTGCAGCTTCCAATGGTGGGAATCAAATTTGGGAACGAGAGTTGGATAAATTAATGAAACGCACCGCCAATCGACCTTTACCTCAGGGTTGGATGAGCGTAAAAGAAGCATATATTGTTTGTAGTGTTTCACTTGTTGTTGGAACGATTCTTTTGTGCCTTATCAATTGGCAAAGTGCTTTTCTAGGATTCATTGCTTTCTTCTCCTACGTTTTTATTTACACACCTATGAAACGCGTAAGTTCTTGGGCCGTTTTTGTAGGTGCTTTTCCTGGTGCAATTCCTCCATTTTTAGGTGCGATTGCTGCCACAGATAAATTTGGTTTTTTACCTGGAGTTTTATTTTTTGTACAATTTACATGGCAGTTTCCACATTTTTGGGCGATTGCTTGGGTACTTTATGATGATTACAAAGCGGGAGGTTTCTCACTTTTACCATCTAAATCAGGAAGATCTAAACAATCTGCCTTTCAAATAATGCTTTATTCCTTGGCTTTGATTCCTTTTAGTTTGGTTCCTTGGTTATTAGATTGGACAGGAATTTGGTCTTTAATTATCGCTTCGATTCTTGGAATTGGCTTTTTCGTTTATTCCTATCGCTTATATATTAGTTGTGAAGTTACAGATGCTCGTAAACTTATGTTTGCCTCGTTTGTTTATTTACCAATTATACAATTTGTATATGTCTTTGACAGAAATCAAGATGTATTAAATGAACTTCTGAAATAATTTAAAAAAGATAACTATGGATTACTCTAAAGAAATTGACCCAATCGTCAATGAAAAAATGAAAAAAAACCTCGTTTACGTTAGTATCTTCAGTATTATCATGCTTTTTGCTGGATTCACTTCTGCGTATATTGTTATGATGGGAGATTCTTTTTGGCTGAAATATCCTTTACCAGCTGGGTTTTGGTTAAGCACTGGAAGCATTGTTGCAAGCAGTATAACTTTTATTTTAGCGATTGCAGCTATTAAAAAAGGCAATCAAACATTGTTAAAAGCATTCATGGGACTAACTGTTGCTTTAGGGATTGCGTTCATGTATTTTCAATTCAAAGGTTATAATCAATTAATAGATGGAGGAATTCATCCAATTAACAATCATATCATAGTAACCGATGGTAGATATGGAGACTACTTTGAAATTAAATACAAAGGTGATTTTATCGAGGTGGATGGAAACAACTATTTATTGGGCGGTAAAAAAATGTCAAATGCTCAGTTTGATGATTTAAAAAAATACATGAGTCAATTTTCTTCGATAAAAGGAAGAGACGCAATTGTAGTTGAAAATAATGACAAAAATTTTGAATTGTATTTCAACAATCAACCTATTCAAATAAAATCCAAACAACTTTATAGAGATGACACAACTAAAATGGAATTTGTTAACGAAATGCGTTTGAGTTATTTAGCAATGAATATTCAAGATGGAAGAGGAGACTTTTTTGTTCGAGGTGAATTTGGCAAAGATTTTCACATCTACTTTAAAGGCAAAGAATTAGAATACAAAAACAGAAAACTGCATTACAAAGGCAAAGAATTATCAAATTATTTACAAATCAAAGCAACAGAAACCGCAGATTCGGCTACATCGTTTTTATATTTAATTTGTATTGTTCATTTAGCACATGTTTTCTTTGCAATGTTTTATTTACTTAAGGTCTCAATCTACTCATTTACAGGTAAATTCGATGATAAGAACAATCTATCATTAAGACTTGGTGCAATTTTCTGGCACTTTTTAGGCATTTTGTGGATTTATTTAATGGTCTTTTTGGTTTTTATTCATTAAACTTGCAAAAAAATCATAAAAAATGGCAGGACATACAGCTGAACTTGATGCTAAAGCACTTTGGGGAGGAAAAGAGTCACCTTTTCAAACGAGCTACGGAAAATTAATGATGTGGTTTTTCCTCGTATCGGATGCATTATCATTCGGAGGATTACTTATCGCTTACGGTTTTACTCGTCATGATGCGCAAGATGCATGGCCTATTGGGGAAGAAACTTTTAACTCATTACCTTTCTTAGGTCACGGTTACCCCTTAATTTATGTCGCATTAATGACATTTATCCTAATTGTTTCTTCAGTTACAATGGTATTAGCGGTTGAAGCCGGACACCGAATGGATCGCAAAGGAGTAACTAAATGGATGATTGCTACCATAATTGGTGGGTTTTTCTTCTTAGGTTCTCAAGCTTGGGAATGGAGTCACTTTATCCACGGTTCAGAGTTTGGTAAAATCGAATTAGCTGATGGGTCGCAAGCAATTGTAAAGGGTCATTTTGGAGAAATCGATAATTTTACTGTAATTCAAGCTGGAAAACATCACAAAAAAGGAGATGTTGTTAAAGAAGATTTAATGCATACATTCCAACATGCTGCTGAACAAGGTCATTTAGAAAATGGAACTATTCATTTGCATGATGGTTCAATTGCAACTATTAACAAAGCAAAAGACCATGACATGAAGCTTATCATCAAAAAAGACGGTAAGAAAAATAAAATTGGCGATGAACCAATCGTAGGAGAAAAAGCAGAAAAAATGTATTATGAAGCTTTGTATTCTGCTCAACCGAATCGTGTAATCTATGGTGCTAACCTAAAACAAAATGAATACGGTCCGCAGCAATATGGTCAATTTTTCTTCTTTATCACCGGATTTCACGGATTCCACGTATTCTCAGGAGTTATGATCAACATCTTGATTTGTATCGGAGTTTTAGCTGGAACATACCACAAAAGAGGACATTATGAAATGGTAGAAAAAACTGGACTTTACTGGCACTTTGTCGATTTAGTTTGGGTTTTTGTATTTACTTTCTTCTACTTAGTATAATTTTTAAAATAAAGAACTCATGGAAAGAGACGACTTAATAGAATATTCTTTACACACACATCATTCAGAGGATCAAGGTAAAGCGATTCGTAAAAAAATATGGTTTGTAACTGCACTTTTAACTGCAATTACCATCGTGGAAGTAGCTTTGGGTACATTTATCAAACAAAGTTCTGATGCTTGGCCTTTTGTTAAATGGTCCTTCATAATAATGACATTATTTAAGGCAGGATATATTGTTTTGGTATTTATGCACTTAGGTGACGAGAAAAAAACATTAAAATATGTAATTTTAGTGCCTTACATTTTATTCTTAGCTTATTTGATTTTTATTGCTTTATGGGAAGCCTTAGCTGTTGGTGAAGCTTGGGCAACTTA
>CAMDGP010000206.1 GCA_945897765.1 Chitinophaga pinensis | reverse complement strand
TCCCCAAGAGTTTTTAACCAAAAAATAATTTTTCCCATTTTGATCTTGATACAAACCAACAATGTGCATTCCATGGTCGTCCTGTGTGGTTTTATTATCGTAACCTAATTGTCTTAGCTCTTGTGTGATTTTTAACTCTTCTGTTGGATTCAAAAAAGCACTTGATTTTCTATCTGCACCAGCATCGTTGAATCCTTTAGAGTCTTGACCTTTTACTTCAATTGTTGATTCGTCTTTGGGAACGATTGCAATTCCATTCTTGAAACTAAATCCTTTTTCAGAAACATCAGCTCCCCAAGCAACGGTATAACCATTTTTTAACGCTTCAACTGTAGCGTCGAATAAATCATCTAAAGAAACATTGTAGCTCTCACCCCAAGCCCAATTGTCTGGAATTTCCAACATACATTTTGAATACATTGGATGATTTGTGAAAGATGTCAATGAAACATAATTATCCATTTTCAATCCCAATTCATCTGCATACGATCTTGGTGAATATTTTTTACCTTGCCATTCAAATGATTGAATATCTTTTCCTAGATTTTTATCTAATAAATCAATTAAATTTTGTTTCCAATTAATATTCAATCCATTACCACTATTTGATTTTTCAACAACCTCATTCATGTAATCTTTTAATTCAGTATATAATGTTTCATGATTGTATCTTAGATCAACACCTTTTTTGGGAGTTCCGTTGATTTCAAAATCTGTTGCTGAAAAATTTTTGTCACCAAAACCTGCATAAATCGGCATTGGAACAATTCCATAATTTTGGATTACTAAAGGAATATCATGAAAAGCACCACCTTGTGCAAAATTGATTTTTCCATCAACTCGAATGAATTTTGTCGCTTTCATTTCATAAGCTTTACGAACAACAAACATTTCGGCTAATGGTGTAATTCCTTTTTTTCCACTGATTCGCATAATTTCTGATTCAAAAAAAGAAAGTGCCGAAAATGACCAACAAGTAGAAGTTTTTCCTTGACTTTCAACGGGAGTTGCTTCG
Organism: Chitinophaga pinensis; assembly: GCA_945897765.1. Taxonomy (GTDB): domain Bacteria; phylum Bacteroidota; class Bacteroidia; order Flavobacteriales_D; family Crocinitomicaceae; genus UBA952. The sequence continues at coordinate 3,271 of CAMDGP010000206.1, read as the reverse complement.
TGTTGTACTATTTTTTTGAATTCATATTTACTACCTTCAACGTTCGTATTTTGACCAAATACAAAGCAAGACACCAAAAATAGAGGTATCGTAAAAAAATTAATTTTAAAATTCATGTGATTATTTTATTTTAAAATCCAGCCTTGGTAACCTTTTGAGTTGGAAAGTTGAATTAATGAATCTAGTGCTTTCGGATTTGAGGCACTTCCAATGCTTACGCGAGTTAGGTTTCCACCAGAAATTATAGTTGCATCAAACCCTTGATTTTTCAGGTTATTTACTAAGTTTACTGCATTTGAATTACTTGAAAAACAACCAACAATGTATTCAAACGCTTGTCTTTTGTTCGTGCTATTTACTATTGGAGTTGATGTTGGCAATGTTTTAATAGGAGAATCAGATGTTATTGATTCAGTATAAGTAGGTTCGCTTATAATTGATGAAGCTTGATAACTAACATCCTCAAATTTAACTGACTCTAGACCTGCTTTTGATGGTGAATAAAGACCTTTTTCAGATTTGTAAAACGGATTGAAATCATTGAGAGAAATTAGACCTGATTGAATTACGTTGGTTTTCACAGGAATCCAAAACGAATAAAATGCAATTGGTAAAAAACACGCAGCTGCAGCAACATACTTAATGACTTTTCTAGATTTCTTTGGAGTGTTTATATCAACAATTGGAGTTTCAATTTCTATAATTGGAGCTTCCTCCTCAATAGTAGGAATTGATTTCACTTCAACAAGCTCATTTACTTTTGAAGTTGGAACGAATTGAACGTTTCCTAAACCGTATGCATTTAATAAAAAATTGAAATAACGATTTTGCTCGAAACAAATATTTTTTTCTGAATCTAAGTGAAAAGTTCCAATTTTCGGCAATTCTACTTTTCTACCTGCGTTTAATTCTGATTTCAAATTGCTTGTAAACAGATCAATTTTGGAAAGAGATTCGTTGTAATTAATGTGGTTAAAAGTAGCGTATTCAGCAGTTAAAAGTCCGTCATTATTAATCAAATTTTTATTGAATAATAAATGTTTTGATGGTGGATGAATAATGCCATTTTCTTTGTCAATACTTGCAGAAACAGACTGTGCAACAAAGCCACCAAAAGATGGAATGATAACGCACGAATGACGCAATAATAATTGACAGATTATTTCTTCAACTGAATACATTATTCAAATTTACGAAAGATTATGCAATTAACAATAAGTTGTTACAAAAATGGCAAGACCTTAAGTACGTCTTCAGGTACATCTATATTGGGAGTTTCAATTGTTGTTTCCACTAATTTGATTTTAAATCCATGATACAACCACCGTAATTGCTCTAAAGATTCGACTTGTTCTAAAATAGTTGGTTCGAGTTCAATGAGTTGTAATAAAGTTTCTCTTCGGTAAGCATACAATCCAATATGACGCAAGAAAGGATAACTAGCTAGTGCATTTCCTTTAAAATTGGCACCATTAGGAATCGAACTTCTACTAAAATAAAGTGCAAAATCATTTACATCAGCAACAATTTTAATTCTGTTTGGATTAGCAAGGTCGTCTGAATTTATTGCTTTATTTGATAAGGTTGCAATGTTCGTTTCAATATTTTCAAATGCTGAAATCAATGCTTCTAGTTGCAAGAAATTAACCAGAGGTTCATCTCCTTGAATATTGATAATTAGATCAAAACCTGGATGTCTTTTTGCAATTTCACCACATCTATCTGTTCCGCTTTTATGGGTTGAAGCAGTCATTTCTACCTTCCCTCCAAAACGGATTACTTCATCGTAAATACGTTGATCATCAGTTGCAACAATGACTTCATCTATTTTTGTAGATTTTAGAACACCTTCATAAACACGTTGAATCATTGTTTTACCCTTTAAATCAATTAAAGGTTTTCCTGGAAATCGAGAAGACGCAAATCGTGCAGGAATGATTACTAAAACTTTCATTTTTAGAATTTCATTTGAAGCTGTGCCATAAAGTTTCGTGGTGGTTGAATGTCACCTGGTCGAGTTGTAACTTCAGCATTCAAAATATTATTAGCAATTAAACCTAACCTCATTTTTTCGTTGATTTTATAGCCTAAACGGAAATCAAAAACTGTGTTTCCTTTATTGAACTTTTGACGATACTGAGCTAAACCTGGTAAAATGAAAGTTTTGTCTTCTATATTTGCTGCGATTTCAGCTCCGAAAATTGCTTCTTCAGCTGAAATTTCAAATATTTTGTCAATATTTTCCATAAAGCTATTATAGCGACACGATACTCCTATGCTGAATTTCTTGTAGTTAGCTTCAACATCTAATTTAACTAAATGCTTAAATCTATATTTCAATAAATTAGAATTTGGATTTGAATAGTTAGCAATGTAGGCAGGGTCTTTATTCAAACTCACAGGATTCATGTAAGTGTATCCAATTAAAGATATAATTTCAACATTGCCGATTGACCCAAAACTATTAAATGATAAGTCAATTCCAGTAATTCTTGCTGCTTCTGCATTTACTGCCTTAAAACCAATCCATTTGTTGATATAGCCTGGATCCGTCGGATTTGTCGAAAGTGTTACTGAATCTGGATTGTATATTCCAAAAGCAAACTCCATCATATTACTGTATTGGTTAATAAATCCAGCAACATCAAACATCCCTTTCCAATTTCCAATTTTTACACCTTGCTTGATACCTAATTCTGCGGCCCATCCTATTTCTGGACTTAATTCAGGATTCGGAAAAATATTTAGTGCTCCAACTGAAGTTTGAGTATAACGTTCAGCAACTGAAGGGTAGCGGATTCCTTGACCAATTGATGCTCTCAAATGGGTGTATTTGGCCAGTTCATAATGAAAACCAGTTCTTAGTACAGGATAAAAAGGAATTGAAACAGAATCTTTTTTATTAAACATGAAGTCAGAATCTCCAGTTCGTCCGTCCATTTGGAAATGCTCAATACGTACACCAGCAGTGATGTCTAATTTTCCTAATTTATGTTCATATTGAAAATATCCAGCTAAGTTATTTGAAGTGTGGTCTCCAAATAAATTTGATTGAACTACATTGTAAATATTAGAAGCTCCTGTTGAAATTGTTATTCCATTTCCAAATTGTTTTTGAAACTGATAATCGGCAAAATAAATAATGGCTCCATTACTTTGACTTGGGTTATTGATGTTACCATTGTATGCATAATATACTCTGTTCTTTAAACTATGTCTGTTGTTTTTTTTATCGATGTATTTAATATATGGATCTAAAAATAAACGTTGA
>CAMDGP010000205.1 GCA_945897765.1 Chitinophaga pinensis | reverse complement strand
AAACCAGAAACATAACTCAACAAATAAGGCGAGGCTGTATTCAAATCCACACCAACGGAATTCACGCAAGAAATAACAACATCGTCCAAAGCATCTTTCAATAAATTTTGATTGACTTCGTGCTGATACTGCCCCACTCCTATTGACTTTGGGTCGATTTTTACCAACTCCGCTAACGGATCCATCAAACGTCGACCAATTGAAACTGAACCTCGAACAGTTACGTCATACGTTGGGAATTCCTTTCTTGCAATTGGACTAGCAGAATAAATCGAAGCACCATCTTCACGCACTACGAACACTTCCACTTCCCGATCGAAACGAATTTGTTTGATGATTGCTTCTGTTTCTCTGCCTGCTGTTCCGTCACCTATGGCAATCGCTTCAATTTTATACGCTTGAACGAACTGTGCAATTTTTGATTTTGCGGCCGAACTTTCATTCTGTGGCGGATGCGGATAAATCGTTTGGTTCATCAATAAATCCCCAGATTCATCTATGCAGACTACTTTACAACCTGTTCTAAATCCAGGGTCGATTGCTAAAATTCGCTTTGAACCCAAAGGTGGCGCTAAAAGCAACTGACGTAAATTCGTTGTGAAAATCTTAATCGCTTCTTTATCTGCTTTTTCTTTTGCCTCACTTATAATTTCATTTTCAAGCGAAGGGCACATCAAGCGTTTGTATGATTCCTTGCAAGCTTCTCCCACAATTGTTGCACACGCGTCGTTTCCTTTTACAAAAAAACGTTCCAGTGATTCAAACGCTTCGTCTTGATCTGGTTGTGCTTTTAAAGATATAAATCCCTCACGTTCAGCACGAATCAGCGCTAATAAGCGATGGGATGCACATTTATAAAGTGGCTCTGAAAAATCAAAGTAATCACGGTATTTTGCACCCTCTTCTTCTTTTCCTTTCACCATTTTTGAGGCTAACAAAGACTTGCGTTGAAATAAATAACGAATCTTCGCTCGAGCAATACCATTTTCGTTTATCCATTCTGAAATGATATCTTTTGCACCATCGATAGCCATTTTTTCATCTTCCACTTCTCCCTTCACAAATTTATCAGCCATATAAATTGGGTCGCCACCGCGCTGTGACATAATCATTTTTGCCAACGGTTCTAAACCAAGCTTTTTCGCTTTATCGCCTTTCGTTTGTCGCTTTTGTTTATAAGGTAAATAAATATCTTCCAGAATGATAGCATCCAAACAAGAAGTAATTTTTTCTTTTAGTTCAGGAGTTAATTTTCCTTGTTCTTCAATCGAATTTAAAATGGTTTGTTGACGAGCAATTAATTCTTGGTATTTCTTTGCAAGGTCTCGAATCAAAGCAATTTCCACTTCATCCAAACCATCAGTCATTTCTTTTCGATAGCGCGCAATGAAAGGAACAGTTGCTCCTTCATTCAATAATTGTAAGGTATTTGTAATTGATTTTTCTGGAAGATTAGAATTGATTCGGATGTATGTTAGCATTTCTTTCTCATTTTTTTAAGCCTCCAAAATTAGGGAAAAGCAGAAGGAATAAAAGCGGAAATGGATTTATTTATCATTTAGGGAAAGTTAAAAACAATAAGAAAATGTGAGTTTTTGGAAATAATTTTTTCAAGTTACCTAACATACCAAAGTACATTTTTTGATATAAAAATTCAATTAATCACCTTGCTAAAACTGAATTTTTAAACTATTCGCTGAAGAGAGAGGAATTATAAAAATTAACAATTTAAATTCAGCCGCTAAATCCTAGAATTTCATTAACGATTAGACTTGCTTTTTTTAAATTTTGGATATATCCCTATTTTTTGATATTCACCAATTATATTAGTAAACTGTATGGAAGCACATAATTAAAAATGCTACTATTTTCCATTCAAGTTTAGGTATTCCACTTTTTTTTAACTAAACTTGATTTACTTTAAAATTTTAAATCATGAAAAAAACGATTATAATTGTATCAATAATTGCTGTTCTTTTTGGCTGTGCAACTTCAAAAGATACATCATCTACAACTGAAACCAAAGTTATTTTGAGTGATTTAGCAATGGGACAAAAACTATATCCAGGATACACACAAGCAAAATTTGACGACGGAAAAAACTTATATAATTCAAAATGTGCTGCTTGTCACTCAATAATAACACCAAGTTCAAAATCTCCCAATGAATGGAAAAGTATCGTTCCAAGTATGAGCGCTCTTTCCAACAAAAATGGAAAAGCAATTTCAACAGATGAAGAGTTATTAATCACAAAGTATTTGGTGACATTAAGTTCTAAGTGATTTTTGGTTGAGTTTCTCAATTGCAAAAATTGTTCAACATATTTTTATGAATAGTCAAAAAACATACTCAACTATCCATCAAGGAACCATCCGATTTTCAATCAAATCAGTAGTATAATGCTGATAAATTGCTTTCATTTGACGAATTACAAGTTGATCTTCTTTGTTCCACTTTTTTTGAATGCAATCATTCCATATTAATGGTTCTTCTTCCGGTCGAAAACAAATTAGATTTTCTTGCGAATAAACTATTTTAGGTTGTTTTCTTGGATTGAAATAAGAAGTTCCAAATGCATAATATTTTGTTTTAACATTCAATAAATCCAATAAAGTTGGTAAGATATCGATTTGCTGAAAACCTGTATTCTTAGGAATCTGAGGTAGTTTTCCACTTGGATGATAAAAAGCTATTGGAATACGATAGGAATGATTGAGCGAAACACGATCATTGCGCTTTGTAGGCCCAACATGATCTGCACAAAAAATGAATATGGTATTTTTAAACCACTTTTTTGTTTGTGCCTTTTCCCAAAAAGCTTTAAATGCTAAATCAACATAACTAATGGTTCCACAAATTGGGTCTTTGGGATTTCTTTTGACTTTGTCGCTAAATTCTTTTGGGATTGTGTAAGGATGATGAGAAGAAAGTGTAAATATTAATGAGAAAAAAGGTTTTTTAGCTTCATCCATCTGATCAAGTGTCCAAGGCATAAAATGATGGTCCCAAATTCCCCAATTGCCGTCAAAATGTTTTTCATTGTTGTATTCAGTCCTGCCAAAATAATCATCAAATCCAGCAGCAGAGGCAAAAGCATCAAAACGCATCGAACCATTGGTGCAACCATGATAAAATGCAGAAGAATAGCCTTTATCTTTCAAAATACTTGGAATACTTTGGAATTGATTGCTGCTATATGATGACAAAATAAAACTTTCATTCATCCAAGTAGGAATTGAAGAAACAACTGTCGGAATGGCATCCATCGACGTGCGACAATTCGCAATTGCTTCTTCAAAATACATCGATTGCGCTAAAATTGAATCTAGATATGGAGAATAACTCTCTGGATTGTTTGGACCAACATACATCGAACCAAAGCTTTCAAACAACACAAAAACTACGTTAGTTGAATCGTTTAAAATATGTTGTGGACGAGTTACTTGAATTGGATTGAAATAGGAATTTAACTCTGATTCAGTGAAATACTCTTTTTTCTCAACGCCTTCGTAGTCAAAGGTTTTTAAAATTGTAAATGCTGAATTTAACACAGCTGGAGCGTTTTCTATAGAAGAATAATTCGTTGAATCAATAATATTGACAGGCTTCAATTGATATCCACCTCTACCAATGATTACAGTAACATAAACGCTAAGTAATAAAACAAAATAATTTTTAATTTTTTTAAAATCAACAGCTACAGTTTTAATTTTTAAATATCCAAAAATCGTTGCAATCATTGATAAAACAAACAAAACTACTAACCACCAAAATTCAATAAAGAAATCACCAGCTAATGCAGTTGTATCTTCATTTGTTAAGATATGAATCAAATAATTGTAACTAGATCGTTTATTAACATAGGCGAAATAAGCGACGTCCATCGCATTGAAAACATAAACGAGAAAACTTGTAAGCGAAAAAACAATAAGCAGCACAATGGAACGGATTTTCTCAACCGCTCTTGGCAATGGCAACAAAGTCAGGGCAATAAATGGCAAATAATATAATGCGACAGTGATGATGTCAAACCAAATTCCTACTATATGCTCGAAAAATCCAAAATTCGGGAAAGAACGTGAATTTGTTAGCAATAGCAAAATGCGATAAACTTCCAAGAAAAACAAAACAATACTTAGTTTAGCTAAGAGATTGAGAATTGTGTTTTTTTGGAATAATGACTTCATGGAATTAGAAAACTGAAAGTTGAGAGTAAATAGTTGCCTTCGATAGCCTCAGTCAACTATTTTATATTAGATCTGGTTAACCATCTAGAAGTGAGCTGAGGGTA
>CAMDGP010000204.1 GCA_945897765.1 Chitinophaga pinensis | reverse complement strand
ACTTTGTCGCCAAATGGCACGCCATACGCCTGTGGCAGGGCTGGCCATTGCCAACCTTTCCACATACCTATTTTCATATTGCGTTGGTAATGTTGCTCTTCGATTTTTTTTCCTAGGAAATTATAGACTACCCAGTCGCTATCTTGATTTCCTTCTTTGTAATAACCTCTCGTTTTTAGTTTTCCATTGTGGTGATAATCTTCGAACAAACCTTCCCTTGAAGAATGTTCATGTCCACCGTTGAGTATCATTTCGTGGGTAGTTTTCGATTTCAAAACCCCAGCATCATCGTATTCTAGCGCTAAGCCAAAGGGAACTCGTAAAGTTGTGTAACCATCGTAATCAATGGTGTGAGGAGGATAATCTTTGATGTCGTACTCATTGATTTCAGATAATCTCGCAAAGGCGTTGAAATTTACAAATCGGACTTTCCCATTGAGGTGATAATCGGTATATTTTTCACAGCGACGTTTGTTTTTATCCCAATAATAAATGTTTGTCTGTTTGCGATTACCATTTGGCCAAAATTGTTCCACTGTTGCAATAACAGAATCGCGTGTATTCCAAGTGGGATTTACTTTTGTTTTTGAACTTCCACTCTCGTAATTCAGAATTTCTTCTACCAGTTTCCCGTCTTGAAAAGTTCGTTTTTCAAAGATGCGATTATCGTTGTATTTTGTTTCACATGTTCCATTCAACGGCGTTTTCATATCTGTTTCATAGTAAATGGAAAAGAGAAAACTTCCTCCTTTTTTGTTGTTATACTTAAATTCACAATTAGTTTGTGCGAAAATATAGGTTGGAAAAACTAGAATTAGTAATTTGAAAAAATTCATAATCTAAAGATAGCAAAATTGCTTATCAAAGATTACATCTAAATTTGAAATAGGTTCAAAAGATGCGACTTAATTTGTGCTTTTTTGATTTCTCAGAATAGGATTCCTCCTTTTAGTCGGAATGACTTTCTTTTAATAGGGTCTTGCGAAAATGCTTCGCATTTTCGCCGACTTCCCCATCCCAAGAGTCATTCCGAACAAAGTGAGGAATCTATTATTAAAAGGTAACCAAAATTCAGCAATCGAAAGGAGTCCTTTGTGATGAAATGAGGAATCTCAATTACTATTTTTTATTAGAGTATAAGTTGGTAAGTTACATTTTTATTGATTTTCTTTCGATTGCTTCAAAATAGCTGCTTTATTGTCGCTGGTAAAACCACTCGCTTCTGCTAATTCAATTTTTTCACGAATCCAATCAATCTGCTTTTCTTGTTTCCTTGCTTGTCTTATTAATTCATTTACTAATTCACTTTTGCTAGCGTACTCTTTACTAGCAATTTGACTTTTCAACCATTCATCATTTGGTTCTGTGAAAGAAATACTTTGTCTTTTCATTTCATTCTAATTTGGTGTAAATATACACCAATAACGCATCAAATTAGAATTGTTTCACTGAAAATTGTAAGGCTGTTTTATTATTATCCTACTTTTGAACGATTCTCTAACTTAGCTGTAAAATTGTTGCTTCTATTTATGAAAAAACTATTCTTCTTTCTCGCAATTATTTTCAGCTTACAAGTTAAAGCACAACAAACTTTAGATACTGTATTTCATCCAATTTATGGAACAACTCAATTATTGGAAGTAAAGCAAAAACAATTATATCCAGAAACGAAAGCTTTTATTTCAACAGCAAAAAACGCAGAAGAACTTAAAAGTTTACCCATCTATGTTTTTAGAACTAATTTGGGTGAAGTAACTAAAACCTACAACGATTTTAACAATCTTGACAAGCGTCTTTTCACACGAGATAATCTTCATAAAGAAGCACCGATTGTTCATAAAATAAAGGCGAAAAACACTTCCAATAATATCGGAAACGACGATTCAGGCTTTAATCAATTGTACCCAATTTATGACTGTCAATTAAATGATAATATGGTTTGTTCGTCTTTCAAAGTGGGTTTGATGGACACAATGGGTAATCTGGTTTTTCCAATCGAATTCAATCACATTCAATACATTGATTCGACATTTATTGTCAAAAAAGATAAGTCTTATTATTTGTACGATGTCACATTTAAACCTATAAATACTATCGCTTATGATTCAATTATTTATTCGGATTTTGTACATAATCAATTGATTGTGAAAAAGAATGGATTGTACGGGATGATCAATCGCTTTGGAAAAGAACAGCTTCCGATAAAATATAAAATTGTGCAGAAATCGCGCTACATGATAGGCTATTACGAGTTTTTAGCTGGAAATCTATACGGATTTATTTCATGGGACACCAAACGATATTTGGCTCCTTTTTCTCCTGTTGCAGAAATTTATTCCCGCGATGGTTTTTTCGTTTACAAAGGAAATACGGATTGGAACGTAATTGATTCATCGGGTAAATACCTTTTGAAAACTAATTTACAAGTTTTTAATATCATTAATAAGAATCGTTTTGTTGTTGGTCCTAATTATTTGGAACGCGCTTTAGTTGATGGTAAAAACAGAATGATTTCTGATAAGTATTACCACGACATTTGGAAAATCAATGAGAATACCCTGATGGTTGGTTCAGAAGCTGGAAAAATTGATGCTTCTGATTTGATTAAAAGTGCAAAATGGCAATTGGTGGATATCAATTTTCAACTAAAAAATAAAGATTCTTACAAGACCATTCAAAAGTTAGATGACGATTTCTTGAAAGTTTGGGACAGCAAAAATAATTTTCATTTAGTGGATGATGCAGGGAATGAAGTGGTTGACTTGAATGCTAGCGATGCTTACAAATATGCGGAAGGCGTTTACAAATTAGTGGTGGATGGAAAACACTTGTTTATAGACCTGAAAAATCCTGCCAAGCGTTCGAATTATTACGACAATCTGATGTGTGCCCGTGAAAATCGAATCTCAGTGCAAAATGAAGGTTTATGGGGATTTATAGACTATAATTTTAATGAGATTTGTCCGATTAAAGCTGACAGAGTAACGTGTTTTGAAGATGGAATTGCTACGATTGAAATCAACAAGCAATTTTACATAATGGATTCCAATGGGAAACTTTTGGCTCCTGAATATTTTGATTTTGCGGAGAATGTAAAAAATGGATATTGCCGTGTTCGACGAGATGGAAAGTATGGTTTACTTCACAAAAAAGGTTATTTCACTATTCCATTAATGTACGAAGAAAACAATTTTTTAGTCAATCAAAAAGGTACTTATTATTTGAGTGTTCGCATTACAAAAGGAACGGGTAAATTCGGAATTGTCAATCAGTTCAATGAAATTGTTCACCCATTTATTTATGATAATTGTGTTGAATTAAGTGTTTATGCAAGTATTGAACAAAAACGTAGCGATGGATTTTATGCTTTTGGAGGAATTGAAAAAAGAACAACTTGGGAATATTATTATTTGAATTTTGACGATTCAAAAAGTCAATTGAAAATTCAAGAAAATCAAATGAAGGGTTTTAAAATTGTTGAAGGACCATGTCCAAAAAATGAAACCCAATTAACAAAATGTTCTGGGGTTATCAATTGGGATGGAAAGCAAATTATTCCTTCTATATATAGAAATATCAAGCCATTGAAAAAGAATACGTTTACAGTTTATTCAAAAAATGGAGCTGGTTTAATTGACACAACAGGAAAAGAATTGATTCCTTCGGTTTATAAATATTTATATGAATTGGGTTCAGATTGTGATTTAATTCAAGTCGGAAAGCATTACGGTGGCTGGGGTTTGTATGATTATTCAGGAAACATACTTGCAGACACACTTTACGGAGGTTTTGAAAAACCAGTTTTTGGTTTAATTCCTTTTAGAAATCATCCGAATTATCATTTTACAGAAAACAAGGATTACGTTCATGATGAAATGAAGTATGGTTTTATGGATTTAAACGGTCGAATTATCATAGAACCGAGTTATGAACGCTATCAAATTCCCAATCCAAAGAAAGAAGAAATCCTCTTGATAGATGGAAATACGGTTACCAAAATCAACCGTAGAGGTGAGGTTTTAGAAGGCGAACTTCTTAAGCCAACGAAACCAACAATTGTAAACAAGGTTCCCTCAAAACGAAAATGGTGGAAATTTTGGGGTAACAAAAAGACGAAGCGAAACACTAAGAAGAATCTTTTGATTTCTATCCTATCATGCAGTTTATCATCCCGTGATATGTAAAAGTTGTATTTGTTATTTTAATTTAAGAACCATTAGTTTTTGACAAAATGATTTCGACTAATTTTATTGAAGTCATTAACTTCTAAAATGTAGATTCCTGAATTTAAAGTCGACGTATCAATA
>CAMDGP010000203.1 GCA_945897765.1 Chitinophaga pinensis | reverse complement strand
GTGGTACTTCCAGCTAATTGCTTGGTTTCACTCATAATCTTCATTTGCACTTTTTTGATTCGCTTGGAAAGAAAGCTGATGAAGAAACTCAATCCTGCTGCTGAAAGTAGATACAACAAAATCAATCCCGGTTGTACCGTCAATGCGTAAACCATCACGAAAATAATTCCAACAATAGAAACGAATAGTACGTTAATGAAACTCATGATGAATCGCTCTGAATCTGTTCGAACTTTCTGAAGGATATTCAAAGTTTCTCCACTTCGTTGATCTTCAAATTCATTGTAAGCAATTTGTAAGGTATGTTTCAATCCATCAGTGTAAATATCTGCCCCTAATTTTTGAATAATCAAATTGATGCAATAATCTTGAAATGCTTTAGCGATTCTACTTACCATTGCAACGCCCATTGCTGCTCCGATTAACAATAAAACACCTTTTATAAATTGGGACTCTGTAAAATCTTTTGGGTGCGATGCAAATCCGTCTAAAATTTTACCAAAAATGTAAGGGTCTAATAAGGAGAAAACTTGGTTAATACTTGCAAGCACAAGCGCCAATAAAACTAGTAATTTATATCTGGAAAGGTAATTTATAAGGATTTTCATGAGTTTATATTTCTGTAGTTATTGGACAAATTGAAGGTGAAGTTTATTCTGAAATTTAAGCAAGTAAGATTGCGAAATTTAAGTTAGTTGGATTTTTTAAATTTGGATTTTTAGTTCGAATTAGCATTTTTTTTAAATATTACTTTGACCAAATTTCGAATTGAAAAACCGACCAAAATCCCCAATGTTGCACCAACAAGTACATCTGAAAAATAATGAACTCCCAAGTAGATGCGACTGATTGCGACTAAAATTCCAATAAGAATTAATCCTGCCAAAATCCAATTCTTTTTTTCTTTATAAAATGGAAAGATAAATGCAATCATGGCAAAAAAGTTAGCAGCATGAGAAGAAACAAAACCATATTTTCCACCTTGATAATATTCACCTGGTTTTACCTCGTAGAAGTGGAGTAGGTACTTAAGTTCTTCATTGTGAGAAGGTCGATAGCGTTCAAAACCATTTTTAAAAAGGTGAACTGAAATTTGATCAGCTAAAAGAATTGAAAGTGTCAAACCACTCAAAATTATAAAAGTGTTTCTCCACGAGTTTTGACTTTTTAGTAAAATTAAAAGCAATAAATACAATGGGATCAGACTAAAACGTCCTGACAAAAACCACATGATTTCATCTAGCAACGGTGTGTTTAAACCGTTTACAAAAAGAACAATCGCTCGGTCAATCGACTCAAGCTTGTTCATCAGCATTAAGATGTTTCCAGATTAGATCTTTTAATTCCACAAGTCCTTGTTGCGCAACGGATGAGATAAACACGTAAGGGATTTTCGGCAATTCTTTTTTCATCGCCTTAATCAATTCCTCGTCTAACATGTCTGATTTGGTGATTGCTAATAAACGTTCCTTATGTAATAATTCAGGATTGTATTGCTTCAATTCATTTAATAGAATCTTGTATTCTTTTTTGATATCGTCACTGTCTGCTGGAACCATGAATAATAGCAACGAATTTCGTTCAATATGGCGTAGAAAACGTAAACCTAAACCTTTACCAGCGTGTGCACCTTCGATAATTCCAGGAATATCTGCCATTACAAATGAACGATGATCGCGGTAAGATACGATTCCTAAATTTGGTCGTAAAGTAGTAAATGGATAATCACCAATTTCTGGTTTTGCAGCTGTGATAACCGAAAGTAAAGTGCTTTTTCCTGCATTTGGAAATCCAACTAAACCAACGTCTGCAAGGATTTTCATTTCAAGGATTTTCCAACCCTCTACACTTTCGCCACCAGGTTGAGCATATCTTGGAGTTTGATTCGTTGGAGATTTGAAAAAGTTATTTCCCATTCCACCCATTCCACCACGTTGAATAATGAATTCTTCTCCGTCTTGTGTAATTTCAAAAAGAACTTCCCCCGTTTCGCAATCTTTTGCAAGTGTACCAAGAGGAACTTCAATGTAAACATCTTGACCTTGTGAACCTGTTTTCAAGTTCCCCGCACCATGAGCACCGTGACCAGCTTTGATGTGTTTCTTGAATTTCAAATGCAATAAGGTCCAGAGCTGTTTATTACCACGTAAAATAACATGACCACCTCTTCCTCCATCTCCACCATCGGGTCCACCTAGAGGAATGTATTTTTCACGACGAAAATGCGTAGAACCTCCACCACCACTACCTGATGTACAATGAATTTTTACGTAGTCAACAAAATTATCTGAAGCCATTATTTAATTTAAGTGCGGTTCGATTGCCGCGTATAATTTTTCTGAAATAGCGTCGATTTCGCCCACTCCATTGATTGTTGTCACTTTATTTTGAGCAACATAGTAAGGTAAAACGTGAATTGTTTTAGTGAAATATTCATTGATGCGTTTCAATAATTTTTCAGCTGCATCATCTGCACGTCCGCTTACTTTACTTCTAAGTTCAATTCTTTCTTTAATAACTCCCTCAGGAACATCCAATTGCAAAATAGTATTGATTGCTTGTCCTTTGCTTTTTAAATAAGCATCTAAAGCCTCAGCTTGAACGACTGTTCTTGGAAATCCGTCAAAAATATATCCTTTTGCGTTTGGGTATTTTTGAACTTCTTCTTCTAGCATGTCAATAGTCACAGAATCAGGAACCAAAAATCCATCTGCCATAATTTGTTTGACGCGTTTTCCTAATTCAGTATCATTTTCAATATGCGCTCTGAACATATCTCCTGTTGAAAGGTGTACTAAATCATATTTTTCAATTAATCGTTCGGATTGTGTTCCTTTCCCTGCACCTGGAGGGCCAAATAGCACGATGTTTAACATTTTTATTCTTCTTTTAATTGATACAATTCTTTTAGATTTCGTCCCAATTCATTGTAATCTAATCCATAACCAACAACAAATTTATTTGGGATTTCAAATCCGATATATTTCGGTTTGTGTTTTCCTTTGTAAGCATCAGGTTTGTAGAGTAAGGTACAAACTTCAACTGATTCTGGGTAATTGGTATTCAATAAGGTGATTACTTTGTCAATTGTAATTCCAGTGTCAACAATATCTTCCAAAATAACAACATGTTTTCCATGCAAGGAAGTGTTTAAACCAATCAATTCATCCACTCTTCCAGTAGTCTGTGTTCCGTGATAAGAACTTACTTTAATGAAAGAAATCGCAACATCTTTGTTGAATTTTTTCATTAAATCCGAGGCGAACATGAAAGCGCCATTCAAAATAGCAATGAAAAGTAATTCTTTTCCTTCGTAATCTTCTTCTAGACGAAGCGCTAACTTTTGAACGTTCGCTTGAATTTCCGCTTCTGAAATAAAGGGTTGGAATGTTTTGTCGTGAAGTTGGTGGTCTGTAATCATATTGGATTGCAAAGTTAAGATTTTAAAGCGGAAAAGAAAATTTTGAAAATCTTATCAAAGAAGAATTATTTGCAATAGGTTTAAATCGGTGAATTTGACAGCTGAATTTTCTTCGTAATTCAAAATGATTTAGGATATTGAGACCAATAAATCTTTCAGTAATTACCAAAAAACACAATTTAGCGCATGGTCTTGGCCGAAATACGATCAAGTGCACGCTTCAGAATTTGGAAGATTTGCCCGCCATTCGGAGGGAAAAGAGGAGTTTGAGGATATTTGAAATCGGAAGAATTAACTCGATTTAACTTGGTTTATGATTCCGATGACTTCAATTTTTGTTTACCTGAGTAAATTTTGAATTCTTCGAATGACATTCCTTGCGTTTCTTTGGAAATTTTTTCTTTTACAGCTCGAAAGAATTTAACGGTATCAAATTCCTTTATTGGTTGCTTAGACAAATTCAACTTCATTTATAATTTTTGGACCAATGTATGGGCTCAAGCCATTTTTAGTTACCACTTCGATTTTTTCATTTTTGAATATTTTTTCAAATAAATCATAAGCTGCCATAAAATTGTCGAAGTTTTCTTTTTCAGGTTCAAAGTCAATCAACAAATCAATATCACTTTCACTGGATTGTTCATTTCGCAAATAAGATCCAAACAAACCAACATTTCGAATACCAAATTTCGAAAGCTTAAGCTTATTGGCTTTCAATGTTTTTAGTATTATAGCTCTTGTTGTCATTTTAAACTTTCCTCAAATTTACAAAAGTTTGTTATTAGTAAGATTAGTAAGTTCTAAAATAATAGATAGAATTTTTGTTTACCCATAACGGTTCGCGTGTAGGCGTTCGAAGCCCTGTGATGCGCCTGCGGCAGGGCTATGGAGCTTACACGCTGTTA
>CAMDGP010000202.1 GCA_945897765.1 Chitinophaga pinensis | reverse complement strand
TGAAACTTGTGGATCTGGAGGAAACGGTAATGGTGGTGGAACAATTATTGATGGTGGAAACGGTGGAACTGGTGGTGGAGGAGTGAATAATCCTTTACTCAACAGGATTGTTGAACGAAAGGCGAATGTCTTGGAGATTCAAGATGGACTGCTAAATAATCTAGTAACGGTAGATCAGCTTAAAAATGAGTGTTTCCTGACTGATGAATTGATTCAGCGAATTTATTCGTATACTCCAAAACAAATGTCTCCAATAGATATTGATGCATTACCATCATTAAAGCCGGATCGTACAGACTTTTATTTTCTTGGAATGCCATCCGCAGGAAAGTCTTGCCTTGTTGCCAGTTTATTGGCACATTGGATGCACCTGGGAATTGCAAGCCCAGAAATAACAAGCAACAGAAGTGTAGAATACTTTAACATGTTGGGTGGTCAGTTCTCAAGAGGAATTTTGCCAATGAATAATCCAAATGCTTTTGTTGATTACATAGAACTAACATTAAACCTCGTTGAAGAAAAAAAAACTATATTAGGTGGTTCAAGAAAAGTTGAGTATACAATCCCAATAAATATCTTGGATATGGCGGGAGAAAAATTTAGAAGCGTTGCTGAAGGTGGTCGAGAAGCATTTGACAAACACAAAAAATATTTGTTCAATAAAAACTCAAAAGCCCTGTTTTTTATCTTGGATTACTCAATTGATGATAATGGGAACTCAACTTGGGAACAAAGTTCTAATCTTGTTGTAGTATTGAAGAATTTGGATGATATGGGTATATTAGAATACACGGATAGTATCTACTTAATTGTCACAAAATCAGATATGTTCAATGTTGGAATTGCGAATTATCAAAGTGAGGCGGATAAATATATTCAAGAATATTATAGGTCATTTTACAATGAATTAACAAGATTGGCGAATAAACACCGTTTTTCTCATGAGGTTTTACCTTACTCGATAGGTGAATGTGTCTTTAAGCAATTATTAGTGGATTATTCTTCAAAAACAAATGAACATCTTCGTATTTTTCCAGAAGAATTGAGTCAGCGCGTTCTAAAGCTTACAGGTCGTTTTAAAGGCGGTTTTGGAGGATTATTTACAAATTAAATTTATGACAACTATTAGCACTTACATTTGGGGAATTCGCTATGGATTTGAAGCTAATCATGCTTTATTCCCAGAGAAAGTAAGATTAGATGATCCTGAAAAAATCAACGAATACGATGAAATTGTTCAAAATTTCACCGAGCAAAAAGACTCTTGGTTTCGAATTTGTAACCGGGACTTTTATTTCATGTTGCAAAACAACAAATACCGTTTATATTCATTGGTTGTATCCAATCACAACGATATTGCAGGAAGAAAATCATTTTTAGTTTTTAGTTTGGTTTGCCCAACAGGTAAAATTTTACAAGGGGATGTTGTAGGTGTTTTAAATCAATTAAAAGCATTATACAAAGAGAAAAATGCCGATGAAACAATAAATAGAAACTTATTCACTGCAGACCACGTAAATCGATTGGTTCAGGTATTAAATGTTGTGCTTCAAACCTCAGGTCAAACTTCTTCTAATGCTATATTTACGATAAATAGTGAAGATCAAATTCCTAAAATTTTTCGAGAGTATGTAGGAAATGAAGTTTATTTCATCACAGAAGGAACTAACGCCGAAATGATTGCCAGCATGCCAACTCATTTCAAGAAAAGAAAATTTGGTGACCCGATTAATCCAGGCGGACCGGGAACAGGTGGCACAGGAACAGGTGGCACAGGAACAGGTGGCACAGTAACGGGTGGAACGGAAACAGGCGGAACTGGATTAGGCGGCACAGGAACAGGTGGAACAGGAACAGGTGGCACAGGTACGGGAATCGGAACAGGTGGAACAGGAACAGGTGGAACAGGAACAGGTGGAACAGGAACGAGGGGAATAGTTACCTTTGAAGACAGATTAAATAAGATATACACAGCTTGTGAAGCTGCAAGAAAAAATAATTGGAAAGATGATATAACTGAAATTGAAAAACTGATTAGCAGTGAACCTGCACTCGAAAATCGTTTGAAAGAATTACATGAGCCCGATTACAAAAATTTGCAAAATTGGCGTGCATTTCAAGCAGTGTCTATTGGCAAACTAGTTGAAGACGAATTCAATGCGCTATATAAAGAAATATATGACAGTTCTAAAAGCGATAGAAAGAACAAACTCGATGAGTTCAACAACAAGGTAAAAAATTTAAAGTTAAAAGTAGATGCCCTAACACATAATCTTACAAGGCAAAAAATAACCAGCGAACAACGTTATCATGACTTTGTAATTGCAAAAACGTGGGTACCTAAAAACAGAAAACCGCTGATCATAAAACTTTCAATTGTTGGATTGGTTTTAGTTTTAGCTTTTTTTGGAATTCTTTCTTATTTGAACAAAAAGTCAGAAGAAAAAATTATTGCAACTACAGACACCGACCTCGATGGCATTTTTGACGATAAAGACAAAGAAAAAACCACTCAATGGCTTGAAGATACATCCAACTATAAGTTAAAAGATTATGTTGATGATGAAGGGTTAATAGATGCTTCAAAAACGAAAAAGCATTGTGACTGTTGGGAATTTCCAGATTCAAGTGATCGTGAAATTCTCAAATGTAAGGATAACCTAAATTGGTTTCTTTATGAAGATAAGCTTATTGAATATCGAATGGAGGGATCGGATATTGGGTTATTTTATGAAACACCAACTGCTTTTATTCCAACAAAAAATGACCTTGAAATTAAAACTTTTCATAAAGGACGTTTCCCTGATTATTATTCTGAATCAGGACAGGATATTAATAACGATGCCCCTGCTGAAGACCCAAATGAACTGGTAACAATTTCATACAAAGGAGAAAATTACCGAATTAAAAAAGGATTTACATTAAATGTTGGAAACGAATTTGGTAGTCGAGGAGAAGATGGTTTTATACCTTATTGGCGATTCAAAGATAAGGATGATAAATGGGAAAAACAGAGTTCAAAAGGTAGTCGTTGGCAAAATGCTACGGAGTCGGATATTAAAGCTCTTTTTGCGAGTAAAAAAGTATGTCCAGCAACAATTGATGTTACAAAATGCGAGGCTTGTAAGAAAAAATTATCGGAATGCAGTGGTCATGAAGGAACTGGAAACGATAAAGAAAATCCACCAACAAAGGGAGAATCTTTAGATGATATTTATTGGATTGAATTGGATAAATTGAATGATTATGATTTAAAAGATAAAGCAAAGAAAAATGAAATAAAAGATAAAAAATCTTATTCAACAGCTGGAATAGCTGCTAAAAAAAGTGTTAAAACAAGAATAAAAAACTTCTAACGTTATGAAGCAAACTCCAATTTTATTACTTTTTCTAACCATTGGTTTTGGCATCCTTTATTGGCTGTTGAAACCACCAAGTACCCAATTGTCTTTAATTGATACTGATTATGACGGTGTGATTGATGCCAATGATAAAGAAAAAAATACGGATTGGCTTTCAGATACAAGTAACTATAAGTTAAAAGATTATGTTGATGTAGATGGTTTAATTGACCGCTCAAAAACTAAAAACCTTTGTGACTGTTGGGAATTCCCGGATATAAGCGATCGTAAAATTCTTAAATGTGAGGAAAACCTAAATTGGTTTACATATGAGGGGAAGCTTATTGAATATAGAATGGAAGGTTTAGAGTTAGGTCGGTTTTACTCTGATTATGGTCGGTTAATTGCAACTCGTTCCGACAATGATATTGAAAAGAAACACGAAAGTTTGTTTCCTGAGCATTATGCAAATGAAGAGGATGTCATAATTAATAAGCCTCCTGTTGAAAACTTAAATAAATTGGTAACAATTTCATACAAGGATAAAAAATACCAACTTAAAAAAGGGTTTACAACTGAAAAAGGTTTTTCTTTTAATAATGCTAATTATCGTTTTAAAGGCAATAATTGGGAAATTCAAATAAATCCACCGCATGGAGCTTGGACAAACTCAAAGGAAAAAGATATAAAATTCCTGATGATGAAGTTTGCAACCGAAATTAAAGAATCAGAAAAAATAATTAATGAGAAAGATAAAGAAAAAACAGTTAACAAGAGAGAAAATCCACCAGCAGAGGGAATATCTGTAGAAGATCTTTATTGGATTGATTTGGATAAATTGAATGATTATGATTTAATAAAGAAAGAAGCAGAGATATCAAATAGTGGAAATAAAAAGATCCCAACTTCACATGCTGGAATAGCTGCTAGAAAAAGTGTTAAAATGAGAATAAAATTACGATAAACGAACTATGAAAAAACATTACATAATCATTGGTATTAT
>CAMDGP010000201.1 GCA_945897765.1 Chitinophaga pinensis | reverse complement strand
TTACATTTTTAATTTTTTAACAATTTAACTTGTTTATAACTCAGCTCATTGTTAACAACTATCTTCTGAATCTTTAAAACAAAAAAAAGATAATAAAAACTACTTGCTTGATAATCAAGATATAAATATTGAAATCTTAATGATTACATGGAGATTTATTGAAAGAATAAAACGAACAAAAGGAGATAGTACATTTTTTTGTCTAATGACCACTTACGAAAACACCAATATAAAAATCTAAAAAGGGAAGTGAAAAAAAAACTCAAGCTGGTTTGATGATTTACTGAATGGCTGATTTGTAAACGTTCATTTTGCAATCTGCAATCCAGATTCTGCAATCCACTATCACTCTACAACTTCTCCTGTCTCTGTATCCCAACGTGTAACACGCTGAACACCATCAATTTCTTCAAATTTTCGTGTCAATTGTTCTAAATGTTCCGTATCGTAAACCATTACTTTAATCCTTCCTTCAAAAACGCCATCTTCTGTTTCGAAAGAAATACTTTTCATGTTTACATTATTTTGATTAGAAATGATTTCGGTTAGTTTATTCACTAAACCTAATTGATCGATTCCAACAATTTTTATCGCAGCAACACGTTCCACTAATTTTTCTGATTTCCAACGCGCTTTGATGCAACGATAAGCATATTTTGACATCAAATGAACAGCATTGGGGCAATTATTTCTGTGCACTTTTATTCCCTCAGAAATAGTTATAAATCCAAACACTTTATCTCCTGGAATTGGATTACAGCATTTTGCCATTTGATAATCAAAGCCTTTGAAGTCATCTCCGATTAATATAGCGTCTGAATTAGGATCAATTCCAATAAATTTATCTCCAGGTACGTCCTTTTTTTTCTTTTTAACCGGTTCTTTTTTAACCAATTGCAACATTCCGCCAATAACTTCTAATTCTCTAAGTTTAGCTAATTCAATTTTAGCCTTTGCAATTCGGAAATAGAGTTCTGTAGCTGAAGGAACCTGGAAATATTTCTCTAAAAAACTAATATTTTCAGAGTTCATTCTTACATTGAATTGCTTGAATTTACGTTCCAAAATCTCCTTTCCATCCATCGCAATTACCTTGCGCTCATCATTCAAAGAAGATTTAATGCGTTGCTTTGCCCTTGCCGAAACAACAAATTTCAACCATTCCTCATTCGGTTTTTGTTTGGATGATGTTATAATTTCTAATTGGTCACCGTTTTTCAATTGGTAACTTAACGGCATTAATCGATTGTTAACTTTTGCGCCAATACACTTGCTTCCAATGTCAGAGTGAATGTCGTAAGCAAAATCTAAAATAGTAGAGCCGATTGGTAACACACGCAATTCACCTTTCGGTGTAAAAACGTAAATTTCATCGTTGAATAAATTTAACTTGAAGTCATTCACAAAATCCAATGCACTTGCTTCAGGATTGTCTAATAAATCACGAATTTCAGCAATCCAACGGTCAAGTTTACTTTCGTCGTTTTTCGATTCTTTGTATTTATAATGCGCAGCTAAACCTTTCTCAGCGATTTCATCCATTCTTTTAGAACGAATTTGAACTTCTACCCAACGTCCTTGAGGCGACATCACAGTAGTGTGCAATGATTCGTAGCCATTTGCTCTTGGTGTCGAAACCCAGTCGCGTAAACGTTCAGGACTTGGCTGGTAGAAATCCGTAACAATTGAATATATGCGCCAACAATCTGGTTTTTCTAATTCAACAGGTGTTTCCAAAATTATTCGAATGGCAAATACATCAAAAACCTCTTCAAATGGAATGTCTTTGGTTTGCATTTTTCGCCAAATAGAAGAAATGGATTTCGTCCTCGCTTTTATGTCAAAAATGTATCCTTCGTATAAAAGTGTTTCGCGAATTGGCGCCATAAATCGACGGATAAAACGATTACGAACGTCAGCTGTACTTTTTAATTTTGTCTCAATATCTCTGTAAACGTCTGGTTCACAATACATCATTGATAAATCTTCTAATTCTGTTTTTATGGAATATAATCCTAAACGGTGGGCGAGGGGAGCATATAAAAATTTGGTTTCAGATGCGATTTTTAATTGTTTGTCAGCGCGCATACTTCCAAGCGTACGCATATTGTGCAAACGATCTGCCAACTTGATTAACACTACACGTAAATCATCTGAAATGGTCAAAATCATCTTACGGAAATTCTCCGCTTGAATGGAGGCGTTTTCGTCAAATACTTCAGGGATTTTTGTCAGTCCATCAATAATCAATCGAACACGTGGACCAAATAAATCCTCAACATCTTCTAATGTAATATGAGTATCTTCAACAGTGTCGTGTAAAAGTGCACAAACAAGAGCTGTGGCGCCCAATCCCATTTCTTCTGCACAAATTTTGGCAACTGCAATTGGATGATAAATGTAAGGTTCACCTGATTTGCGACGCATGTCTTTGTGAGCTTCCAAAGCCATGTCAAACGCTTTACGAATCAAGGTTGTATCTTCGCGAGTTCTGTTTTTTAATGCACGTAATAAACCTTTAAACGCATTTAGAATTTCCTTGCGTTCTTGCTCTAAATCAATTTTAATTTCAGGTTTATATTCTAACATATTTTATTTAGCCGCTAATAATTTTGCTTTTACATCGCCAAACCCAATACGAACGCCGTTGGCTACACAATGACCACGCATGATTACTGTATCACCATCCAAAATAAATCTTCTTTCGCTTCCGTCATTCATTTTCAATGGATTCGTTCCTTTCCAACATAATTCTAACATGGAGCCGTAAGAATCTTCCGTTGGTCCTGAAATGGTGCCAGAACCCATTAAATCTCCAGTTCTGATATTACAACCATTTACTGTGTGATGTGCCAATTGTTGCGCCATGTTCCAATACATATACTTGAAATTGGAGTTTGAAATCACTGTTTCAGCTGTATTTTCAGGCTGAATGGCAACTTGTAAGTTGATATCGTATGATTTTTTACCTTCAAATTCTAAGTAAGAAAGTACTTTCGGTTCTTGATTTGGCGTTTCAACTGCGTATGGTTGTAAAGCGTCCAATGTCACAATCCAAGCTGACATCGACGAAGCAAAGTTTTTCGCTAAGAATGGTCCAAGAGGAACATATTCCCATTTTTGAATATCACGTGCAGACCAATCATTGAACAAACACAAACCAAAAATATATTCATCTGCTTCAGCCGTCGAAATTGAATCTCCAAGTGGTTTTCCATCAAATGTTATAAAACCCATTTCCAACTCAAAATCCACTTGACGTGAAGCTGCAAAAATTGGATCTTCGTTATCATTTGGCTTGATTTGACCTTTCGGACGATGAATGTTTTGACCAGAAAGAATCACTGAAGAAGCGCGACCGTGGTAACCAACAGGAATCCACAACCAGTTTGGCAATAAGGCATTTGCTGGGTCACGAAACATAATTCCAACGTTTGTTGCGTGTTCTTTGCTTGAATAGAAATCTGTATAATCGCCAATTTGAACGGGCATACACATTTCAACGCTATTTGCATCTATCAAAACTTGATCTGCATGATGTTGATTTTTTTGTAAATCAGTAAAATCTACATCCAATAATTTTGAAATGCGGTTGCGCAATTGACGCACAGCCAACTTTCCTTTTTTCATCATTGAATTCAAGTATTCACTATCGAAATCACTTAATTCGAAAGGTAAATTTTCTAAATATCCTAAGATAAATAAAGTTTTTAAATCCAAAACACTATCTCCAATTCGCACGCCAACACGAGGTGTTAAATTAGCTGTTTTGAAAATACCAAAAGGTAAATTTTGAATCGAAAAATCACTATTTTCAGGCACTGCGACCCAAGATTTTAATGCGGGGTTATTTGCTGCTATCATATTTGAAAAATATTAATGTTAGTTTAAACGATTTTAATACGCCCACTTTGAAGGGGTGGGTGAGGGGATGCTTTTTGTAATTGGTCACCCTCCTTACCTCCCTCAAGGGAGGTGAAAAATCAATGTTAGTTCGCAATTATTTATTAAACGTTAAACCTAAAGTGCATAATATCACCATCTTCCACAACGTATTCTTTTCCTTCGACTTTGAATTTTCCAGCTTCTTTAACCGCTGCTTCAGAACCGAAAGTCGTAAAATCGTTATATTTCATAACCTCTGCACGAATGAATCCTTTTTCGAAATCGGTATGAATAACACCAGCTGCTTGAGGTGCAGTCATTCCATTTCGAATTGTCCAAGCACGAACTTCTTTCACACCTGCAGTAAAATACGTCGATAAATTCAATAAACTATATGACTGACGAATCAAACGATTTACTCCTGGTTCTTCTAAACCAAGTTCATCTAAGAACATTTGACGTTCGTCGTATGTTTCTAATTCCG
>CAMDGP010000200.1 GCA_945897765.1 Chitinophaga pinensis | reverse complement strand
ACTGGAGTTCCTCGCATTGAAACCATATTGCTTTCTCCTTTAGAGCGAAACAAACTCACACTTGGTAATCGTTGCGCTAAATCGGCTGCGTTTTTGGTTGGAAGATGGTCAATTTCACTTTTTTTGACAGTGTTTACAATGCTCGTACTTTTCTGCATTTTCTCAAAAGAAGTTTTTCTTCTTCTACTTTTTGATACGAATACAGTATTGAGGTTTAAGGTTTTAGATACTCTAAGTTTAAAAATTTCTTGACTTTTTGTTTGAGGTATTAGAATGTCGAACGTATCTTGTTCGTAGTTCTTTTGAAAACAGACAAGCTTATAATTTCCAGCTGCTAAACTATCAAATTGAAAAAATCCTTGTGAATTAGAATATGTTTTTTTATTTAGTTCAACTAATTTAAGCTCAACTCCTTCAATTTTTGAAGAATCTTTTACAATTCCTTTAAAAGAAAAATAATTTTGACCAAAAAATGGAAAGCAACAAGCTATGAAAAAAATATTCAGAAAATTTTTCATAAATCCAAACGTAAACCTAATTGAAAGCGCTGACCGTAATATTCCATTCTTAAATGGCGCCATTCTTTTCCTTTATACATTCTTTCAGCAGCGTTTAACAAATTCATTCCTTCAAAATAGATACTTCCTTTTTTGTTCCATGCATACGAAATTTGGAAATCTAAATTGTACGTTTCATTAACGTAAGTATCAAAATCATCATCTAAATGCAACAATCCAATCCCAACTAATGAAGCAAGATTGACTTCTTTCAAGTGTTTTCCGATGTAATTTAAAGCCAAACGAGCGTTCCATTTTTTGTATTCGTAAACTAAACCTAAGTTGTAAATTAAAGGTGTTTGTTCCGTCATTTTTTGTTTGTTTGGTCTTCCGGGAATTTCCATTCTTGAGTCGGAAATAGTGATATTGGAATTAGTACCTAATCCGCTTAAAAATCCAGGTAGAAAATCAAATTTTCGAATTAATGTGATTTCTGCACCATAAACGGATGATCTAGCAGCATTTTCATATTTTTTGACTAAGATTCCAGAGGCTGGATCTACATCGGCTGTTGTAACTGTAAAAATGTGATTGTAAACATCTTTATAAAATCCAACAACTGAAAACATTCCTTTTCCAGGCCAAAAGTATTCGAAAGCTAAGTCGTAATTGAAAGCATAAGTTGGTTTTAAGTTTGGATTTCCAAAAATATAAACAAGGTCGTTGTATTTGATCATTGCAAATCCTGGCTTCGTTTGTTCAAAATTTGGTCGTTTCATCGATTCGCTAAAGGCTGCACGAATGTTTATATTATCATTCATTCGATACGTCATATTCAATGAAGGCAATAAGAACAAATAATCTCTTTCCACTTCTACGCTTTTTGGAACGTTGTATTGGTTTCCTGATAAAGTGTCAAAAGCAAGTTCGTCAGTCAAAGTATCTGAAAATTGATTAAATCGTGTGTATTCTAAACGAGCACCACCCACAAAACTCCATTTTCCAGTTGTATAATCAGCCATAGCATACGTTCCAGACTGCAATTCTTTGTAACTGTATGTCGAACCAACCCATTGTCTATATTCTTGATTCAAATAATTCATTTCTTTTTCGCGCAGCAAATAAGATGAATCGATTAGAAATGAAGACAAAATACTAGGGTCTAAAAATGGATAAAACTGTCCGTCGTAATTTGAGCCTAAAGGTGCAAGAAATCCATTTCTGTTGTCTGTGTATGGATCATGTGGAAATTGGTCTAATGTAAATGGTTGATTATTTCCAGGAATAGAATAATCCTTGAACCATTCATATTTTGAAATATTTCTAGAACCGCTTTTCAAACGCATTTTTGTTCCAAACTTGAATTTTAGATTATTACTCATTTTATAGTCTAAATCTGTTTGAATTACAGGTAAGTCGCGCTCTTTTGTTTCATTAATTTCTGTATATGTTTGGTAAAACTCAAAGTCACTAGCATTTAACGTTTGAGCCCCGAAAATGGTAGAATACTGAGGTTGGATATTATTCGGATCGTCACCATTTCCATACGGATCATCGGAACCAATCAATTTTCCAGGAAATCCATTTGGGTCGT
The DNA here is from genome assembly GCA_945897765.1 of Chitinophaga pinensis. Classification (GTDB taxonomy): domain Bacteria; phylum Bacteroidota; class Bacteroidia; order Flavobacteriales_D; family Crocinitomicaceae; genus UBA952. The sequence goes on along the minus strand of CAMDGP010000200.1, from coordinate 2,279 downwards.
TAATATCGATTTGATCGCCGTATAAACTTACATAAGATTGGTCTTCAAACTGCATCAACGGACTGATAAACTCGGTAATCATATAACCATTTCTTGGATCTTTTCTGTTGAAAGGAACTTTTCCATATCTGAAACTATTATCGTAACTCGCCACTTTGAAAAATAATTTCAATGATGGATTAATGTTCCATTCAGAATAAATATCGCCACCAAAAAGTTGACGTTCTAATTTTCCATGAATATTTTGCAAACGGATTCTTTGTCCCGAACCTTCATACCAGTTATAACTTTGTTTTTTCTGGTATTTATCGTCTAGCATAAAGCTATACAAAAAGTGAGTTCCGATTTTGAACTTGTCGCTGAATTTATATTGAAGAGCTGTGTTTGCTGAAATATTGGTGCGTGTTCCATCGTACTTTTTGAGCTCATAACGGTTCAAACTATGGTTAAAATTACTTCCATAAATGATTTTAAAAGCATCAGCCGCATAATACCGTGCAAAAGCAGAACCATTTAATAAGTAACTGAATTTCTTATCTTTAGAAACATTTCCAACTAAAAAATTAAAAACACCTGTAGGTTTATTTGCCAATAAATTATAACCTCCAGCCACATTAAGTTTAAACGTTTTTTCTTGAACGGTGTTTCTAGCTAAAAAATTGATACTTCCGCCAATTTGGTCGGATTCCATATCTGGAGTTGAGCTTTTTGAAACGAATACATATTCAATCATATCCGCAGGTAGAATCTCAAATTCAAAGGAGCGCGTCGCATTTTCTTCATCAGCAACTGGTAAACGATCTCCATTTAAAAAAGTCGCTGTCCAATCTAAAGGTGTTCCTCGCAAAGAAATATTACTTCCTTCGCCTTTGTTTCGAGTGATTGATGCACCTGGAACTCTAGCTACAACATCAGATGCATTCCTATTCGGAAGTTTTGCAATGATGTCTGAAGAGACCACTGTTACAACAGTTGCAGAGTTTTTAACTAAATAGAGCGCTTTGTTTTCACTTGTTTTAGCGTAAGTTGTGATTGTTACTTCCTTTAACTCCTTGATTTCACTTAGCACCAATTCACCTAAATCTAGATTTTCTCCAGCACTTAAAGTGAATGACTTTTCAAAATCATTGTAACCTGTCATTTCAATGGTCAAAGTATAGGAACCTGCATTCATGCCTTTGATTAAAAATTTACCGTCAAAATCACAAATCGTTCGGTAGGCAGTATTTTGAATTAAAATTTTTGTACTCGGAATTACACCTCGATTATCTTTAACTATTCCTTGTACACTGCTTGTTTGTGCTTTAAAAAAATTTGAAAACAATACCACTAAAAATATGGATATAACAATTTTTAAATACTTCATAATTTTTAATTATAAGAAGAAATTATCGATACTTTCTTTTGAAAAACCAGCAGATGCAGTCATTCCTTTTCCGCCGATTGCTGTGACAATTTTGATATTTGAAGAAATAGGTTGATCAAAAATCTCCTCATTGCCTTTCATCTGAGAATAGAAACCATTCCAATAATGTTGAATATCCCAATTTGGGAGATTTAGAATTTTTTTAGATTCGTCCAAAATAATTTGATTGATTGACATATCGATATCGAAACCTAATTCTTCATTTTTTGCAGCATCAGCGTATAAATGACTGTCGCCAATTACAATACTTCCATCTATACGTTGCTTGAACAGAATGTGAATACCATAATTCAACGCTTCTTGATTTACGTTTTCCCAATTTAAGTTTTTGTAACCTTCAAGTGCTTTAAAACTCTCGTATCTGCGAATTGTCAATCCTGTTAAAATATTACCTGGAAGTTTAATTTCAGGCATTGGTTTAGTAACCATCATCCCTAATTTAACGACTTCAATTTCTGATTTCGAAAACGTTTCAGGAAACAATAAACGAAAGTCCTTACCATTGCAAATAATAGCTTTTGTAGCGAGAATTTTGCTTTGATTGGATGTGTGTAATTCTACTTCAGATTCTTTGTCTTCAATTCCAATTACTGGAGTTGCATAACTGAATTCAATTGAAGTTGTTTCACTTAAAAAAGCATGTAAATTATGAATCATTGTTCTTGATTCTGCTGAAACTTCTTGCGGAAAAGACAAAGCACCAATCGCATAATTTGAATCAACTGATGGATATTTTGCTAATAATTCTTCTTTGGAAAGCATAAAAGAATTGTATTCTGCTGCTTCAAAATTTGCTTTTAATTCGTATAATAATTCTAATTCATCAGGTGTTGAAGCAATATAAGTGGAACCA
>CAMDGP010000199.1 GCA_945897765.1 Chitinophaga pinensis | reverse complement strand
TATCGCGTCAAAACCCCGTATTACATCGAAATCATGATTGATAGAAAAGCGGAAGAAACCAAAATGAAAAGGATCAAATCGGTATTTCCACCAAGTACTTCCTTTTATATCTTGATTAAGCAAACCATAAGAAATTCGGGTATAAGAATCCAAAGTTCGCTCATCTTTCCATTTTTTGAAATAATCAAAACTTGGAGTTACACGAGGCCCAGCAATATAGATTGGCTGTACGAAAGTTGCCAAGGAACCAATTGTCCACTGCTGTCTTTTAGGTCGATTTCTGTGGTCAACCCCAAACCAAAGCACCTTTAAAACAGTTACTTTATTAAAGATTTTATCAACTGAATCGAGGTATTCTTTTCTGTTTTGAAAGTCGCGAATACTATCTTTTGCAATGATGAATTTTCTTTCTTCTTCGGTTAAAGTTGTTTGTCTATTTTGCGCCCAAAAAGCGGTGTCTTTTTCATAAGCTTCCTTTTCAGTTATGGCAAGCTCAGTGTTGAAAAACTTGTTTCCGAAAGTTGGCTTAAAATTATAGTTCGAGAAAATAGCGTTGGTTGAACATTTTGAAACTTCATTTTTGTAACGCACTCCGTAGGTTAAGTTCTGAGTGGCAAGCACGCACATTGAGTCTCCTGGATGTGTGAAGGTCTGTTCAATGGTGAAATAATCGTAAATCAACAAATTTCCTTTGTTCATCGTTAATTCTAACTTCTGTACTAACCACAAACTATCGATGACATAAATGTATCCTTCTAAAGTTGTTGTTGCGGTGTTTCTTGGAATAATTTTAATTTTTGAAATCATTCTTCCGTTTTCTTCAAATTTCTTTTCCAAACGGTATTTGTATGAAAGGATTCCCGGCGAAGAAATAGGTGAACTTACAGGTGTTTGGTGTAAATCGTCTAAATGCAATAAATTTTCAAAGAAATTAAAATTCGATTTTACGGTCGTTGTATAATAAAGTGATTGTGCATTTCCTCTTAATGTGTAAGCGTTTCGGATTTCTTTTACCTTGTTTCCTGGTGCATAATTTCGTGTTAATTGAACTTCCACTAAGTTCATTTTATCCGTCCAATCACCTTTTTTCTTTTTGTCATTTTCTAAAGGATCGGCGTCCGTTTTTGTAGGTTCGTTGGTTTGTTTTTCTTTCAGTTTAGGATCTAATTTTTCTGTTGCTTTGATGTACACATCAACGATATGTGAATAATTCCAAGGATTGATTTGCTCCCTTTTTTTCACGACTTCCATCATGATATCTCTTCCGGGGTTTGATTTTTTAATGGAAACTTCGATTGATTCCAACTCTTTTATTTTAGTAGGAAAGAGCTGCATGTTTTTGGTAATGTCCAAATTATTCAGTGTAACATAAGTTTCTCGATCATTAAAACCTGTTGCTGAGAAGATTAAAAAGTACTCTCCAGGCATCATTGAAAGTTCGTATTTCCCATTAATATCAGCTACTGTTCGTTGTTCGGATGCATTTTTTACATAAACAATAGCGAATGGAATTGGTGTATTACGCTCATCGACAATTCCTCCTCGAACAAATTGTTGGACAAAAGCAGGGAAGCTAATGTTAAAAAGGAAAAATAGTAGAAGTATTTTTTTCATTCTTTATTTAGACAATCTTGTTAGTCTTTATGTTACTTTTTTGGATAAATTTTTGTGTGAAAATAAACCATTTCAATTTTTTTAAATCAACAATTGTGTTTAAAGAATTTTGTGGATTAACAACCTTATTAAAAGCTGTATGAAAGGGTAAGTTATTTTTTTTGTGGTTGGTTGATTTCTTGTTTTTTTACTTCTGCAAGGTATTTTAAGTGCTTTTCCATTCTTTTCATCATAAATGTTTTCATCAAATACATTCCGAGTGAAACTCCTACGAAAACGTAGTAAAAAGACCATTTATTGAAGCCATCCTTAATTGATAGATAAGTAATTATTAATCCAAGTGAAATGGCTGCGAAAAGCCAAAAATAGCGCATGATGTTGTTATATGTATTCATTTGTTGTATGTATTCTATTTAGTTTATTTCAAGTTCTTCTTCAATTTGAATTTTCCCTTCTGGTTTTAATAATTCATATTTATTAAATTCTTGTGTCGTTTTTATTCCATCCTTACCAATAACTATACCTTTTGGTGAACGCACAATTATTTGGGAAAGGGAATAAATCGTACTGTCTCTTTGATTCCAATAAAGCGCTTCTGTTTCAAGCATTTGTTTGTTCTGGAAATTATATAATCGAACAGAATCTTTTACAATAATAGTTCCATTTGTGAAATTTATTTCTCCAGACAATGCAAATAAAGTGGATATGACTTTGCCTTTGTCATTAAAAAAGTTGACACGTAAACTGTCTTTAACCTTTGTGATGTATGTTTTGTTTCGAAATGTTTCTGCAATAGTTGCAATTATTTCAACCTTTGCATAACCACTATCAGAAATCGTAATGTGCAAATCTTTGGTGGTTTCATCAGGGGCATTCGTATCGAAAGTGATTTTTTGTATTGTTTCCAAATCATTTTCACATGAGGAAATAACCAGCAATGAAAGTGAATATATTAAAACAAGTAAAGTTGATTTTTTGCTTTTGATGGTTATTGGTTTCATTGACATTAATTGAATCAGAGCAATTTTAATTAAATCTTAATCCAATTTTCTTTTTCTAAACCACTTATCAAAACTTGAAGGAGACACAATCAATCCAAAATTCATTCCTATAAACGATTCTTTCAATGCGTTTGCTTCATTCAAACCTCTTTGTCCAAATTGAAAAGATATGTTCAGAGATGAAAGTGATTGTTGAGCAAGAATTGGAATTCCTAATCCAAAGGTTAAACCACGTTCTTCGTAAACACGATCATTTTTAAAATAGGGTAAAGTTTGTTGATAAGCACCCAAACGATAACTGAATTTTTCTAAGGCTTTTAAATTAGTAAAGTTTTCAGAGATTCTTAATTCAGGATTGAACTGTAAGCCGAAACTCAATTTAGTGTAATCTACTAAATCCCATTTCGTTAAGGTTCCAATTTCTGGATGAACACTACTATAATCAGCATAAGAAAGCATAACATTTAAACCGGGATGCAAAATTCGTGTTTTACGCTGCCAATCAGGTAAAGCAAATAAGTAATTTATTCCGAGTTTAAAACATAAACCAACATTCACCTTTCCGCTTGTTACGTTGTAAACTAGTGTATCGTATGAACTTGGTGTATTGATGTTCGATGCTGTATATAATTCTTCCTTGTAAGTCGTATTGTAACTTTGTGCCGGTTCAACAACTGCAGAAAGCATCAATTGTTGTTTTTTGGTAATCGCTTGACGGTAGTAAGTTCCTATTTCATAATGAAATGCGCGCATTTGAAAAATATCATAACTCAATCCGCCTTGTGAAGTATTTGGATCAACTAACAGCGATTTTCGTTGATTGTTAACACTTCCAAATAAATAAGAAGCATTGAATCCTAGTGCAAGTTTTGTATTTTTCTTGTTTAGAATTCCATAGGAAAAACCCAAAAATAGATTTTGAATTCCACCCGTTCCGATGTACGTATATTCCAACGTGTCAGTTCCAGTGAATTGTTTTTCAGAAAATGAATAACCTCTAGTTGAGTAAGGACGAAGACCAAACGCCAATCCCATTTTCTTTTTCATTTTGAAACCGATAGCGAAATGCTCTACCAATGCAGTTCCACTTAATTCTGAAGCAGAACCTTGGTCGTAACGAGAAAGACGTGAAGTAACATCTAAAGAAAATAGGGTATTTCCGCTACTTAAAGTACTATAAGATGCTGGGTTGAAAAAATTCAATTGCGTAGAATCGAAAAAGTTAAAGTTATTTTTTCCTAACGCATTATAAATGGAATGACTTCCTGATGCTTGTTCTCCGATTCCAGAGTAGGAAATTGGGTCTTTGGTGCTTGATTGACCATAAATTCCTGATATAAAAACTATAAAAAGTAAACTAAGCGTGTGTCGCATTCAATTTGTAAAGTTCAAAGATTCCTTTGAGGGTTAAATTTTCGTCTGCAAAGATGTTACTTTTTTGCTCGAAATCAAAATAATGAGCATCTCCACCTGTAATAAAAATAGTTAAGTCTTGATATTCCTGTTGATAACGATTAATAATACCATTTATTTCAGCTTTCATCCCATTTTGAACTCCTGACTGAATGGCCGTGTTTGTAGAATCGCCAATTAAATCTATTGCTGTTGTTGGTTCAAGAAGCGGTAGTTTGGCTGTGAATGAATTTAAAGCTTTGAAACGCAACCGCAAACCAGGAGAAATCGCACCGCCTAGATAATTTTGATGTTCATCTAGAAAATCAAATTTGATACAGGTACCAATGTCAACGCACAAGCGATTCCCAGTTGACTTTAGCAAATTT
>CAMDGP010000198.1 GCA_945897765.1 Chitinophaga pinensis | reverse complement strand
TTAAGATTATCATTAGTTTTTTTTGGTAAAGGAATTTCTTCAAGAAAACGGTTTAAATAGGAAAAATAACCTCCTTGTTTTTTTGTGCTAATTGAATGTAGATAATACTCTACAACTTTTGAATTGAGTATACTTAGTAAGATATCATTATCTATTTTATTTTGAACAAGACCAAATACACCTGCTCCTCCACATAAATAGGTCATACCAATATTATCAATTGCAAACCTATTTCTTTTACTTAGACCAGGGGTTAGTATTTTTACTGATTTAAATAGGTCTAACTTGCCTTTTCTGACAAGTTTATACCAATCGGAATCAAAGCCCATTTCTTTCCTTGAATCTAATCTATTTGCTAAAATGTCCCTTCGCTCAAATAAATAATTAAATGTTTTCGGATATATTCTTTTTAATACTTCCAACGAAATTAATTCAGTTTTTTCATTTATTAATTCATAAGGATATATAACATAATCAAGTTTATTATTTATTCTTCCTCGATTAATATTTCTGCCACGAACAACAGGTAGCAATATTTGACTTTCTAAGTTCAATTTTTCAACCTCATCATGTTTTATTACAAATACCCCATCCGCTCCTGTGGTTAAGCCTGTGCATGGATTTGCAATTTTTTTTAATTTTATAAAATTCTTTTCTAATTTCTTTAGCAAATCACTCCTATTATTTTCCTCTAAAACCCATACTTCATCAGTCAAGTTACGAGGGTCAATTTTGAGATAATTAACTATATTTTCACATAATTTAGAAGGACCTATTTCAAACATTTTTCTGTAATGAAATATTCCTGGGGAACAATTTTTCAAAATTAATATACCAGGATATGTTGTTGCACCTTCAAAAACTTGAAGACCATTGTAATCTATGAACTCAAGAATTCTTTTTTCAAGTAAAAACCCTCTAATTTTGCGTCCATAATCTGCATTTAAAAATTGAATAGTTGTAATATAAGCTAACAATCCATTCGCTTTAAGGATTTTAAAACCTTTCTCAAAAAACAATAATGAAATATCTATTCTTTTATGAGCAGCAACATATGACATTTTATAAAAATCAATTTCTTTGTAATTTAAATTCTGAACTCTAACATAAGGCGGATTCCCAATTACCACATCAAAACCACCATTTTCAAAAACCGTTGAAAATTCTTGTTGCCAGTTAAATGCTTTATCTCCTGCTACTTTAGTGTCGTCAATTAGTGAGTTACCACATTTGATGTTGTTGTTCAAAGAGTTCAATTTCCTTCCTTTCTGTGCCGTGCGCAACCACAAAGAAAGCTTGGCAATTTCCACACTTTCGTCGTTTAAATCCACGCCGTAAATGTTGTTTTCCAAAATGCTGGTTTCTACATCGCTCAAAATCATACTATCTCCCATCAATTTTGCTTGCAATTCGTCCACATAACGGTGTTCTGCAATCAGAAATTCAAGTGCTTGGTTCAAAAACGCTCCCGAGCCACAAGCTGGGTCACAAATCGTGAGTTGCAACAGCCACGCTCGGTAATCGGTGAGTTTGTCTAAATGCGCTTTTTTGGTCTTAGCTTGAATCTTCTGGTCGTTGGTATAATCTTCATCTACCAATTTTAATTCGGCTTTTTTCTCCGTACACAATTTTCCAACGGTATTGTCAACGATGTATTTTGTAATGTATTTTGGTGTGTAGAAAACGCCATCTTTCTTACGTCTGGTCTTGGTTTTATCAATAGTTGCTCCTTCAATTTCGGATTTTATTTCGTCAATTTCGTTTAGTGAATTTTCAAAAATGTGTCCTAAAATGTTCACATCTACGTCACTTTCAAAATCGTAATCACTTAATAAAAGTGAATGTTTATGCAAGAGATCATCGTCGATACTTACTTTGTCTAATACATCGTCTGGGGCAAACAAACCACCATTGTATGCGAAAATTTCAAATTGAGCCGTAATTGCATCGCCTGTTTTTTTGCCAAATGCAGGCAAAGTAACTTTTGCTCCCGAATTTAAATCATCAAAATACCTTTTGTATCGTTCGTATAATGAAACATTGATTCGTTTAACCTTAACGATATCTTCCCACTCTAAATTAATTCTACGAATAAGATTGGTTGGAACTAATTGTATGTCTTCGGCGAAGAATATGAATAAAAATCGGTCTAATAGTTTTTGAGTTTTTTTGAAAAGTAAAAGTTTATCATATTGAGGATTAAGTGCTACTAAATTGTTGTAAAGCGCTCGTTTAAAGTCTGAATAATCTTTGTAAAGTTGTTTTGTAATTTGATTCTCTTTAGAAACAGATTCATCTTTTAAATGCTTTGGGACATTATTTTTAATATTCTCATAAGACAAACAGATATACAATAAACTAAATTCCTTCTTGGATAATTGGAATAAATTGAACTCGATAAAATCAACTGTATTTTCAATATAGAATCGTAGTTTCTCAAAGTTGGATGTAATTACATAAATACATTCTGGGTGGCTTACCTTATACAGAAACGCTTGCTCTTTTACTTTCTCTAAATCAGTTGTGTTCGTTCCTTTTAGTTCTATTACTCCAATTACTTTTTCATCTACTATGATTGCTCCATCTGCCTTCTTGGAGTTCGTTTCGTTTTTTTGTTCTGTAACTAAATTATGATTTGGTTTAGGTGGTTTCGTATATCCAAGAACCTTTACAAACAAGTCATCTAAAAATTCTCCTTGGTATTGTTCTTCTTTTAAACCTCTAATTTTTTGTTGGATTTCAAGATTTCCAAAATGAGAAAAGAATTCATTCCATTTTTCATCAATAACTGCTTGATTTAATAATTGTAATTCCTTTTTTATAACGGAAGATTGAAATAATGCCATTGCGAATTAAAATGAAGATTATGAAACGTAAAGTTGCGAATTATTTAGGAAACACTTTCATTATGCCATTTAAACACTGAGATAAAACGAAAAAAACTAAATAAACCGAGTATGTTAGAACATGTTTTTATTCCTCGAATGGGTGACCGAGAACGCGTCATTGAACTTTATGAAAATTTGAAAAAATCGAGTAAAGCAGAATTAGTAGCCTCCTACAATAATGCAGTTAGAATTGGGATTGTGGGGGCTCATGCACAAGCCATACGTTTAATTGCACTTAACTGGAGTTTTCACGATGCGTTTCAAAAATCACCCATTAAAATTGAAGACAATGTGCTGATTAGTTTGACTGGTGCTATTGATTTGAAGGATGATGATTGGGAGTATCAAAATTAGATTAGACAATGTAATTTAAAAGCATCCAAAACGCTTTTCATTTCTTCGGTTAAATAAGCATTTATTTGAAGTTCTGTCGTTGCAGAAATATCACGGTAAAAGGCTTCTGCAATTCCTCCAGCGATGCAAGCTTGCGTGTCGGTATCGCCATTCAACATGACTGCTTTTCGAATCGCATCTTCCGTTGATTCACTTTCTAAAAAACAAATAATCGCCTCTGGAACAGAATCTTGACACGATATTTGAAATGAATAATTAGGTATTATTTCAGCTAAGGTTCTATTTAATGAATACTGAAAAGTCGTTTCAATAAATTGCTTTATTTCCAATTTTGACTGACCATTTCCTGCTAAAAAAACAGCAATTGCTACCGCTTGCGCACCTTTTATTCCTTCAGGATGATTATGTGTGACCTCAGCACTTGATTTCGCTAATTGAAGACATTCTTCAATTGATTTTGAAAACCAACCAATAGGTCCCGAACGCATTGCTGAACCGTTCCCAAAACTGTTGTAAGGTTGGGGAGATGAAGATGCTAACCAATTTGTAAAACTTCCTCCATAACCTGCTGCCGGATATTTTCTTCCCCATTTCAAGTAGGATGCTTTAAAGTCAGATGAATGCAATAATGCTTCGGCGGTAGCTATGCTAAGTACTGTGTCGTCCGTAAATTTTGCATATTTATGAAACAATTCAAAATCAGGCGAAGCAGAATGACCTCGATTTTCATATACCGAACCAACAATATCTCCAAGTATAAAACCTGTCATCTGATTTTTTTTTATAATTATTAAAATTCAAGAAATGGACGAAAGAATGCTATAAATTGGTGGATGGAAGTTATATTATTCAAAACTCTTTAAAAAATCAGTAATTGTTATTATTCGAGTTTTCTCAAAAAAATCAAGTTCTCATTTCTTTTTGATCTCACTTTTTCAACTTCTTTGGTGATTTCTTCTAAACTTGGGGCTGACTTTGAATTAAATCGAAGTTTTTCTAGCACTTCATTAAAACCCGCTTTTGAATCTTTATTAATTGTAATCAGGTTTAATTCAGCTAAATCGTTTAACAATTTAACCACTTTTGGATTCAATATGTCAATTCTTAAACTTGTTCTCATTTTGTTTGGGTTATTCAAATTTAATAAAAAGTAGTGTAAATAATGGAAAACAAAATTAAATTTCTCTAATTCATTCTATTTGCTC
>CAMDGP010000197.1 GCA_945897765.1 Chitinophaga pinensis | reverse complement strand
CACAAGGAGGCTCTTATTCAGTTACAGTAGCAAGTGGCTCTTGTACTTCAACTTCTGTTGCTTTTGTGTTGACAGCCTTAACTCCAACAATTACAGGTGCTGGAGGTATCACCATTTTATGCAGCAATACTTCTATTGTTTTAACTTCTTCTACTGGAACAAGTTATCAATGGCAAGTAAATGGAACAAATATTTTTGGTGCAACGAATCAAAATTATACCGCTACTGTTGCTGGTACTTATTCTGTAACAGTTACGAATGGAACTTGTACATCAACTTCTTCTAATTTTGTTATTACCTTGTTTAACCCAGTTGTTTCAACAACGAATAACGTGACAACAATTTGTCCAGGAACTTCGTTGTTGTTATCTGTGACTAATGGAACATCTTACCAATGGTTGCTAAATGGAGTGGCAATTCCAGGAGCAACGAATAGCACCTATTCTGCAACACAAGCTGGGCTTTACACAACGCAAGTTGGAAATGGAACGTGTATTTCAACAACTGCTGCCTTTATAATTACAGTGTTTACCCCAACTTTTACAGCTGCCAATAACATTAATACGATTTGTCTTGGAGCTACAATTATTTTAACTGCTTCAACAGGAGATAGCTACCAATGGCAACTAAATGGAACAGCAATTCCTGGTGCAACAAATCAAAACTATTCAGCAACACAAGCTGGCACTTATTCTATTGCTGTTTCTAATGGAAACTGTTCAGTAAATGCAGCAAATTTTATAATCACTAATTTTAATCCAACTATAAGTTCAACTGGAGGAGTAACAACGATTTGTCAAGGTCAATCTATTATTTTAACAGCAACAGCAGGAACAACTTATCAGTGGTTATTTAACGGAACCGCTCTCCCAGGTGAAACTGCTTCAACAATTGTGGTTTCTCAAGCTGGAGTCTATTCTGTTGCTGTGTCAAACGGTTTATGCTCAGTTACATCTGTTGCGTTTACTATTTCGATATTTACACCAACAATCTCAAGTGCTAGTGGAGCAAATTCTATTTGTCAAGGAGGAAGTTTAACACTTACTGCTTCCAATGGAACAGCTTATCAATGGCAATTTAATGGTGTTGATATTCCAAGTGCAACGAATGCTACATTGGCAGCCACTCAAGCAGGAAGTTATACAGTTTCAGTTTCAAATGGCAATTGTTCTTCCACATCAATAGCAACTGTTTTAACAATAGCACCTGCAGAAATACCAGTAATTTCTATTAGTTCAACAACAGGTTGCGCGCCTTTAAATTTCAATTTAATTGCTTCAAATAGCTTGTCTCAAGTTACGTGGTCAATTGATAATGCGCCAATTGGTAATAGTTCAACATTAAATTATACCTTAAGTCAACCAGGTTGTTATGAAGTTACTTTATCAGGAATTGGCTCGAATGGATGTCCTGCAACGGCAACGCAAACAAGTGCAATTTGTGTTTCACCAGCACCAAATGCATTTTTCTCGATGAATCCAAGTAAATTCTCTAAAGTTGTTGAAACTGTAACTTTCTCAAATGGTTCAACTGGAGGAAATTCGTATTTCTGGGATTTCGGAGACGGAAGTACTAGTGTCGAAGAGAATCCTTCACATACTTTTGGAAATAACAACAATGGACATACAGTAACTTTGACAGTAACTTCCACTTTGGGTTGTACTGATGTTTATTCTGTATTTATTCCGTTCAAAGAAGATGGTGTAGTATTGTATGTTCCAAATACATTTACGCCAGACGGAGATGAATTTAATCAGGTTTTCACGCCAGTTTTCACTTCAGGTTTTGATCCTTACAGTTATGAAATTACGATTTACAATAGATGGGGAGAAACTGTTTGGGTTTCAAACGATGCAACTGTTGGATGGGAAGGAACGTATGGTTTAGGCGGAAGAGATGCGCAACAAGGCGTTTATACTTGGAAAATCACTTACAAGGAAATCGAAACAGATAAACGAGGAATCGTTACTGGTCAAGTTTTATTGATGCGATAATTGTCATCCCAAATAATACTTTATACTAGTTACTCAAAAGTAAATCAAATTATAAACAAAAAAATAATTGAAGAGGGAAATAATTAAAAATTCAGCGTTCAATAATTGAAAATGGATTGACTTTTTATCGTGTCAGACTACTCATTAACAATGAATTACTATCAAGCCTTCTAATGAATTTTCGATCCCCTGCAACGAATACGTGGTAAATCTTTTGAATGATTAATGACCAAAATATAAAATCAGATTTAGTATCATAATCATGCTTCTTAACATAGCGTATGCTTATTTTAAGTAAACTAGGATTTAGCCAATCAAAAAAACTAAATTTAAAACTTATCGAACCAAATCTTATCAAAAAATTTCTTTGAGCGATCAGAATGCATGTATTTGTTTCCGCCATACGTTTTTATAACAGCAAAATATCCTGTGCTAATTTGAATTTGCACCCAACTTAAACCTTCAGGATATGAGTCAGATAAACCAACAAATAATTCAGTTCCATCGTCAAGTGTTTTGCGACTATATGGAGAATTTGGTGGACTTGCAATATAAATCGCTGCCATTTCTTCAAAACTTAAACTTTCATCATAAGGAATAACCTCGATCTCATAAGAGTTGCCTTGACCAAAATCACAATACTTTAGAAATAGACTTCCGTCTTCTCGTCGTTGTGAAAAAGGTTTTCCTGGGAAATTTGCTATAATTCCTGAGGTTTCATCTAAATAAACATAACCTCGTTTCGATTTAACTGATTTTTTTGCTGGAATTGCGATTTCTGAAATTGTCCACAAAACAGGACGTAAACGATAACCTTTTGAACGTAATAAATTTATAACCCCTTCTGATCCAGCTAAATGTCCAGCACCAACGGCACAAAACAAACTCGTTTTTGATATTAAAACGGAATCAACTTTATTTACCATTTCAATGTTGCGTTTGATAATAAGCTTACTATATAAATCTTTTTGGGTCGACATATTTGCACGCATAAATCGGTCAATAGCATTAATATCACCTTGTAAATAGAGGTCGATAAGCTTCTCTTGGGTAAAATTTGAAAATTGAGTATTGACTAAATTACGTTGTGTAATTGGAATATCTAGACTTAACTCCATTTGATTTTTTACAGATTCTAAAGCAAAAAATCGTTTTCCAGCATTGTAACAATATTCTTGAAAATAAGCATCTAAAAACTGAGGCATTCCATCTTCCGAACCAAAGAAAGTCGTTGAAGCTTCATTGCTTGCTGTATAAGGTAATCCGTTTTTGTCGAAAAGTGTATTTGAAGTGGATTTACGAGTATCTAATTGCTCGAAAAGTGAAAAAATATCTGTTTCCAGAACAATCATGTTTACATTTTCAAGCGCCACATAAACACTATCTGCAAGATTAAATAAGACTTTATTGTTTGAATGCAATGTTCCAAAAAGATATGATTTATCCTTTAATCCATTTCCGGAAATTTCCCACAAAAGTTCTTTTTCACGATTTACAATTTGGGCATTTGACCAATTGAATAAAAAGAGAAGCAAGAAAAATAAAACAAGCTGTTTCATAAGTTGGCCAAAGTTACTTGATATTATTCTAAAATTACTCCACAATCAAAAAAATGCAATGAATTAAAGCGACGAATGTTTTACATTATAAGTAGTTAAACCTTAGAAACATCAATATTTACAAAAACTAGGAATTAATCTAACTCTCAAATTTTTGAGATAATTGATATCAGAATACTTTTAAATAATTGCAAAAAGGAGACTTTATAGTTATTCTTCATCCTTTTGAAGTTGAAAGCAAGATATTTTCTTTACGCACTTTTTTAGTTCGGTATCTGAAAGTATAGATTAAAGTGGAAAATCACTTTTTGAAAAATAAATTCTATTATTTCACTCTTAACACATTTCCGTAATACAAGAATTTATCAGTTTTTGTCTCTAAGTATAAATCCGCGATTTCCTTTTCTCGATTTTCAAAATAGATTTCTGAAAGGTCTGTGATGAAATTTACATCGATTGTAGGCGAGTAGGTATTCATGATCAAAAAACCATCTTTGTCCAAAACGTTTGCTGCAGCACCCATCAATTCGTCAATTTTATCTTCCAATTTCCACTTTTCACCTTTTGCACCAATTCCCCATGCGGGAGGATCCATGACAATTCCCTTGAATTTATTGCCACGTTTGTCTTCGCGTTGAATGAATTTGAGTGCATCTTCATGTACCCAACGAATGTTCAATAAGCGACTTTCTTCCATGTTTTGACTTGCCCAATTTATTACTGATTTTGCAGAATCAACATGAATGGTATCAGCGCCAATATTACGTGCTACACAAGAGGCAGCGCCTGTATATGCAAAAAGGTTTAAAAAACGGTCATCTGATTTTAAATGTTGGTCGATAAAATCCCAATTTGATTGCTGCTCGGGAAATAAACCGATGTGTTTGAATTTGGTTAATTCCACGATAAACTTCAATCTTTTGTATGT
>CAMDGP010000196.1 GCA_945897765.1 Chitinophaga pinensis | reverse complement strand
TTCTCATAATTTGGAAACAGTTAGAAGATTGACAAAACAAGTGCGCATTCAGGCTAAATATGACCGAAGTCTGGAAGTTTTGTTTCGTTTAAAAAAAGGCGGAATGCGAACAAAATCTGGTGTAATGCTTGGTTTGGGTGAAACACCAGCGGAGGTATTAGAAACAATGCAAGATTTGGTAGCGGTTGGTGTTGATGTTTTAACATTAGGTCAGTACTTGCAACCAACTTTAAGACATCTTCCAGTTGCTGAATTCATCACTCCTGAACAATTTGATTTTTATAAAGAAGAAGGTTTAAAAATGGGATTTCGTTACGTTGAAAGTGGACCACTTGTACGTTCATCTTACCATGCGGAAAAACATTTGTTTTAGAGTTTAAGTAAGCTAACAGTCTGTTAAACTAAAATTAATAGTTGAAAAAAGGATTTTCATCTAAATAATCTTTATTTTCGGGCTTGTATATGCGAATTGGTTTACCTCTACTTTTATTTTTTTTCTCAATAACATCTTGTTCTTTAAATGCAGAACAGGAAAGAAATTTGAATAAATCTATTATCAAATACTTGTTCAGCGTCAATAGAGAATTAAAACTATCTATTTCAGCTGCTACTCATCCTTTGATTTTACGTGAATTAAAGGAAGAAAGCGATGAAAAACTCAAAGCTTATCTGAAACCTAAGCATCACATTTGGACTGACGCAATTATCGGAAAATCAAAAATAAAGGGACAAATTTTTCATATTGAGTTGAAAGTAGCCTTGATTAGTAAAGAATCCTACGAAAAAGCTCCAAAACGAATTCGATTGTACGCCATAAGTGAAGATAATGGAAAGAATTGGTATTTCGTTGATTATAAAATTTATGAATCCAATCATTGTAAAAAATTCAATCGCTTATTAAAATGGTAAAAAATCTACTAATCATTTTCTTTTTTTATTCTTTTACATCAGCTGCTCAAGGATGGCAACCTATGGGAAGTCGTTCGATGTCTTTGTCGAATGCAACGGTAGCTTTAGAAGATGTTTGGGCTTATCATCACAATCCTGCAGCGCTTTCCAACTTGAAAAAAATAGAATTCGGTGTTTCTTATGAAAATCGTTTTTTAATGAAAGAATTGCAATCGCAGGGATTAGTTGTCGCAATTCCATTAAAGTCAGCTGTAATTTCAATTGGTTCACAGTCATTTGGTTATAATCAATTCAGAACTTACAGAAATGGAATTGGTTATTCGATGAAGTTGGCTGAGTTTTTATCTGTTGGGGTTCAACTTAACCATCATTTTGTTAGAATAAGTTCCAATTATGGAAATCATCAAACTGTTACAGCTGAAGTTGGGGCTTTGGCAAAAATCAATGATAAATGGTCCATTGCATTTAGTGTTTTTAATATTACAAGAAACAGACTTTCAGAATTTGCAGAAGATAGATATTCAACCATCATGCGACTAGGAACTAAGTTTTCTGTTTCTGAAAAAGTACTTTTTCTTGCCGAAGCAGAAAAAAATATCGATTACAGCATTCGTTTTAAAACAGGTATTGAATACTTGCCTTTAGACAATTTTTATGTTAGAGGAGGATTTGCAACTGCACCAATCGAATTTAGTTTTGGTTTGGGTTATGCCTTTTCAGGAAAATATAAGTTGGATTTGGGATCAGCTTATCATCAAGTGCTGGGTTGGTCGCCAAATTTTTCATTCACGATGCAGTTGAAATAATGAAAGTTGTAGTTGCCATAATTTTCTATTTATCGTTAGGTTTTGTTTTTGCGCAAGATAAAGGGGAAATCATTCAGCAACGCATTGAATTTATTTCTGAACAATTGCAATCAGAGGAAATTGATTTAACCAATATTGTTGAACAATTAGACTTTTTTTATGAGAGTAAAATAAATTTGAATACCACAAATGGTGAAGATTTAGAACAATTGTATTTACTTACTCAAGTACAAATAAATGACCTGTTGTTACACCGAAAAGCCTTTGGGAAATACATTACAATTTACGAATTACAAAGTTTAAAATATTGGGATTTAACAACCATTCAATTGGTTCTTCCATTCGTTAAAGTTGATGACAAATTAGACAATCTTCACATAACTTTCAAAGAAGCGATGAAAGAAGGCAAATTTGAATTATTTCTTCGTTACCAACCAATATTTCAGCAAAAACAAGGCTACGAAAAGGTTTCCGACTCTTTATTGCAAAATTCTAACAACTATTATTATGGCAATTCGGATAGATATTATTCTCGTTTTCGATATACTTATAAGTCGAATATAAGTGTTGGATTTACAGGTGAAAAAGATCCAGGTGAACAGTTTTTTAAAGGTTCTCAAAAAAATGGATTTGATTTCTATTCTGCGCATGCTTTTTTCAAAGGTGGAAAATATATCAGCGCTGCAGTTGTTGGTGATTATCAGGTTCAAGTTGGCCAAGGTTTAAATATTTGGTCAAGTTACGCTTTTGGAAAAACGGCAGATATTGCTACAATGAAACGAACAGCTAATCCATTAAAAGCTTACACATCTGTTGATGAAGCTCGTTTTTTGCGTGGCGCAGCGGTTGATTTATCTTATCGAAATTTTGATTTGTTACTTTTCGCCTCAAGAAAAAAAGTGGATGCTGCAACAATTGCAGATTCTAATTTTGAAGATTTAGAGTTTATTTCAACAATTGATTTATCAGGTTTACATCGTACAAATCGTGAAATTTCAAAAATGAATGGACTTACAGAATCGATAGCAGGAGCTAATTTGCGATATGCATTCAGAGGACTAAAACTTGGTGGAACATTTGTTTATCAAGGATATGATAAGGATTTTGTGAAAACGGTTCAAAACTATAATCAATTTGATTTTAGAGGAAAGTCAATGGTTTCAGGAAGTTTAGATTACAGCTACGTATTTAAGAATATAAATTTTTTCGGTGAAGTTGCACGAAATTTTAATGATTATCAAGGTAAAAAACAGGGTGGTTTGGCAATGGTTCACGGTGCTTTGATTTCTTTAGACGCAAAAGCAAGTATTGGAATTCTATACCGAAATTACGCATGTGATTATCAAACTTTTTACAATGCGGGTTTTTCAGAAGGAAGCAACACACAGAATGAAAAAGGACTTTATGCTGGTTTAAAACTCAAGTTAAATTCGAAATGGTCTTTAAATGGATATGCTGATATTTTTCAATTCCCTTGGATGAAATATTTAGTAGATGCGCCTTCTTCAGGACACGAATTTTTAATACAACCTGTATATAAGCCGAATAAGATCTTTGAAGTTTATGGTCGTTTCAGACAACAATTACGACAAAAAAACAGTCGAGATTCAGATGGAACAGTGACAGAGATTGAAGATGTTCTTCAGCGAAATTATCGATTTAATCTTACCTATACAGTTAATGAATTTTTCACATTAAAAAGTAGAATTGAGTATGTAACTTTAAATAGAAAAAGTAACAAACCCGAAGATGGAATTATGTTTACACAAGATTTTGTATTTCGTCCGAAAAGTTTCCCGCTAGATATTGCTTTGCGTTATGCTTTATTCGACACTGATTCGTATGATACTAGAATGTACTCTTTTGAAAATAACGCTTTATATGTTTTTGCAGTTCCTGCTTACTATTATCAAGGTTCAAGAGCATATATTTTAGTAAGATATTCTTTCGCTCGCCACTTTGATTTATGGGTGAGATATGGTGAGTTTTTATACAATAATAGAAATTCTGTAAGTTCAGGCGCTGAGGAGATTAAAGGAACTCGGAAATCAGATTTTGTTGTTCAGTTAAGAATAAGTTTCTAATTTTTTTATTTTTTTTTGTTACGTTTTTGAAACTGTTGCGTTATGTATTTTAAGTAGGGACTGCAAGCCTTACGAATCTCCAAAATCAAACTAGATAAAACCAAAAACAATGGCAGTGAACTTATTGTATCACCAAAGTACATTTCGTCTGGAAGATGAAATGAGCTTAATCGAAATTGCGAAAAAAGATCCTCGGCAATTTGCTCCACTTTACAAAAAATACCACGAAGCAATTTTCAGGTATGTTTACAAAAGAGTAGATGATGAAGAAGCAGCTTACGATATCACTTCTTGTGTGTTCGTCAAAGCTTTAGCGAGCTTACCTAAATATGAATTTAGAGGAGTTCCTTTTTCTTCTTGGTTGTTTCGAATCGCTAAAAGTGAGTTGTATCAATCTTTTAGAGATAAAAAAGCACAAAGAACCGTAAGCTTAGATTCTGTAACGATTGTTCAGTTTATTGATGAGCTAAATGAAGATTTCAGTGAAGAACAAAGGATAACACTTTTGAATTCCCTGAAACTTTTAAAAGACCATCAATTACAACTAATTGAAATGCGTTTTTTTGAAAAGAGATCTTTCAAAGAAATCGGAGAAATTGTTGGATTGACTGAAAATAATGCAAAGGTGAAAACATTTAGAACACTTGTTAAATTAAAAGAAATTTTTAACAGAACTAAAGCATAATTTATGATTAAAATTTTAGTAGAT
>CAMDGP010000195.1 GCA_945897765.1 Chitinophaga pinensis | reverse complement strand
AAATCAGGAAATAAAGCTACAATTAAAAAATTGAAGTCATTTTAAAAGAACTTGAAATTCATCCATTTTCTGGAACTGGTCAGCCTGAGCAATTAAAATATGAGTTAACTGGTAAATGGTCTCGTCGCATCAATCAGAAAGACCGAATGATTTATGAAGTTAATGAAGACATCGTGACTGTAGATGTTCTTTCAGCTATGGGTCACTATTCAGACAAATAAACTTGTTTCTCGAAAAAATCAAAAGTAAATTGCAGTAATAAATTGTAAGAAATATCATTTTCAAAAGTTATATCTTCTTTGTATTTAGGAAAAGGTTCAAACGAAATGAAAATTTATTAAAATTTGGTTTATTTTTGACAACTGTTAATCACTTTTCGGAATGTTAAATTTCTATTTTCAAAAGGATTGCTTGCTATCAAACTGAGTTTTTATTTCTATTTTTAAAAAAAAATTGATTTTTGAGCAGCGGAAGAATTCTTTATTTAGCATTATTTGTTTTTTCTTTTTTGAAACTGCATTCTCAAACGTTGGAAGAAAATAAAGCTCAAATCGATGAAATCAAGCAGCAACTTACAGATCAAAACTTAAATTTTGCATCAAATCAGGAGTTAACCAATTCACAAAACGAACTATACAAAAAGAAGCATAAGCAAAAAATTGATGCAGAATTGAAAATGTTGAATTCCAATTCTATCATTGCTACTGGAGAATTGTATATCAAAGTCAATTCAATTTTTGATCGAATAGTTAAAGCAAACCCTGAAATTCCACAAAACACGCGTTTAGT
The DNA here is from genome assembly GCA_945897765.1 of Chitinophaga pinensis. Classification (GTDB taxonomy): domain Bacteria; phylum Bacteroidota; class Bacteroidia; order Flavobacteriales_D; family Crocinitomicaceae; genus UBA952. Next base: position 3,735 of record CAMDGP010000195.1, on the reverse strand, counting down.
TTTGTATCGTTCTAATGATTTCAATGCCTTCACAATGGGCGATAATATTGTTTTTGTGCATATTGGACTTCTAAATGATTTGAGAAATGAGGCACAAATTGCCTTGGTTCTCAGTCATGAAATTGCGCATAACACATTACATCATGTTGAAGAATCGATTATTGAGTCGATAAAAAATGAAACCGACAAAAACCTTGAAAAAGAAATCAATGGAATTTTAAAAACAAGTTACGGTCAAGTGAGCTCATTGAACGCTTTATTATTGCCCCGCATTTTGGAATCGAGAGAAAAATCCAGAAGTCATGAATTTGAAGCTGATTCACTGGGACTGATGTATTTAAAAAATGCCCAATTTAATTTATCTGATGCGCTTTCAATGTTTCATGCGATGGAAAGAAGAACCAAAAACGAGAACGATTCGTTGAGTTATAAAACATGTTTTCATTTTCAAACATTGCCTTCTATAGAAACATTAGATGCTGAATATATAAGAGAAAGTTCTTTGGGAACATTTACTAAAGATGAATCTAAATTGCCTTATTTGGCGACACATCCGTATGATAGAGAACGATTTTACAGATTAGCCAATATATTAAATTTAGACACTACTTTTTCAAAATACGCCCCAAATTATGATAGAAATTATAAGTTAATTGAACGACAAATTGGTATCGAAATGATTCAAAACTCGTGGATAAATAAAAATTTATCTGAAGTCATTTATTATTCTGTAAAATTTATTGAAAACCACGCCGATAAAAAAGAAGCAGAAGAGCATTTGATGTTGGCATTAAAAGCTTTAAGTTATTTAAAGAAGAAAAGGATTGCAGGAAAATACCTTCAATTACAAAACCCGAAATTTCCAGAGGATTTTGACCGTATTTGCGCACTTTCTTACGGTATTTCACCAACTGACTGCAACGAACTGTTTTCTATTTATAAAAATGAAATTCCTAAGCTAGAGTCACCAAGAAATGAGTTGTTATCAATTATTCTATTGGCTGAAAGTGAAGATTACGCTTCCCTCGATGCTACCTGGAAAGAAAATAAAGATGCGATTTACGTTTCAAATTATAGTTTTATTCTTGAGGAAATTGAGCGATATTTGTACGCAAATAAAAAACTAACCTTTGTAAAACCAAAAAATAAATAAATGAAAAATGTAAAAATGGTGCTGTTTGCATTGCTTATTAGCGTGTTATCAGTAAAGGCACAACAAGCAAGTGTAGAGAACGTATTGAATTTAAGAACTGCCAAACATTCAGGACAAATTATTGAGAACAACAAGCTTGTTGGCTACTTTATTTTCTTTACCAAAGAGAAAGTGGATAGAAATAATACAGCTTATGAAATTGAAATGTTTGATGATAATTATAATCCTTCATCAAAATTTGAAATTGTAAGACCAAAAAATTCTATTCTCTTAGAAATGGTTTATAATGGAAGTGTTTTTATGTTACATTTTTATGACTCAAAAACAGGTTATGAGTTTGTTACGTTTGATAGAAGTGGCGAGATGAAAGGCTCTAAATCTATAAGTAAAGACTTAATTAGTAAGTGGGATTTGAACAAAGTCTCGATGAATTTACAATCAGAAACAGATAACGTTTCCATCTATCCAAATGGAGATAAAGGTTTTATTCGTTCAACTTTTACAAAATATAAAAAAGTAGGTTATGAAATTGTAGCTTATGACAACGAAGCAAATGAAGTTTGGAGTTACAAATCGAACGAATCTTCTGATATGTTGGAAATGGTTGAGATTAATGATCTTTCAGCTAATTATTTAACAGCAACAGTAACCAAGAAAAAAAATATGACAACTCGTGAAATGTCGAATTTTATGCTAATTATAAATTTAACTGATGGAACAAAAATCGCTGAAATAGGCATGGGAGACGATGCAACTGGATTACGTTCATTACTTAAATCATTTTTGAATGAAAGTAAGAAAAATATTACGATTGTAGGTGAATACTATAAACCTAATGATGATATCGTTAAAGATAAAAGCCAAGGGTTGTACATGCAAGAGATTTCATTAGACGGTGAAGACTTAGGGGTTACTAACTATGCTTGGAAAGGTGACATTGATCAATTTGTGTCACTTACTGATGAAGACGGGAAGAAAGAACGTCCATTTTATGCGTTTTTTCACGATGTAATCATATCTAAAAATGGACATGTTTTTTTAATTGGAGAACAATTTTTGAAACAAGTGAGTGCTGGTGGAATCGCAATGCAAGTTGCAGCTGGCGCTTTGGGTGGTTCATCAAATGCTTCTGCTTTTGAAATGTTATTAGGTGATATGATTGTTGTAGAATTTGATGCAAAAAAGAATTTAGTTGATTTTAAAAAGGTTGCAAAGAAAAAAACAAACATCATTTTACCTTCTGGAATGGGAATCTATGGTTCAACAACTTTAGGATACTATATTAAATCTCTGGGAGCTTTCGATTACTCATTCACTTCAAGAAATAAAGAAAAAGATTACTATGACGTAATTTATATAGATGCTAATAGAAAAGAAGATGATAAATCCTCTAAAAGCGATTTAATGGTTGGTGTAATCTCAATTAAAGCTGGTAAAGTTACTGAAAGCAGAATTCCAATAAACTGTGAATCTAAAACTTGGTGGATCCAACCGGGAAAACCTGGTTACATTTCAGTTTCAGAATATTATCGAAAAGAAAAGAAAATCGATATGCGTTTGGAGAAGTTGACTTACTAAACGGACGATTTAGTGATTAAAAGGAAGTTGAAAGACTTCCTTTTTTTATGCTTTAAACATGCTATTTTTATTTTAACCATAACGAACTGTTATTGATACATTTTTCGAAATAAAAGAAATGTTAAAATATTTTTTACTAATTTGGTTGCTCTAAACTAAACCCTTATGAAAAATAAATTTACTAAACCGTTGTTTTTGACAACCTTAAATTTGTTGTTCTCATTTATCAGTTTCTCCCAGCTGGTAAACATTGGAAATAACCCAAACGAAAAGTGTGGTGCAACGTTGATTCATAATCAAATGCTCAACGATCCTGCTTACATTCAGAAAATGAACGAGTTTGAATTGTATGTAAAAACACAACACAATGATCCAACTCCAAAAATCGCCGCACAATATATAATTCATGTAGTAGTTCATGTAATGCACAAAGGCGAAGCAGTTGGTGTTGGCACAAACGTAAGTGATGCAGATATTCGTGCTGCCATTCAAGAATTAAATAATCGTTATCGTAAAACAGCAGGTACTGCAGGTGCCGGAACTGGTGTTGATATGGAAATTGAATTTGCTTTAGCAGTTCGTAATCCAAGTGGTCAATGTACAAATGGTATTAACCGTGTAAGTATGACTGGAAATGCTACTTACATGGCAAGTGTAGTAAGAAGTTCTTCAACAAATGGAATAACAGATGCTCAATTAAAAGCTGTTGTTTCTTGGGATAGAACAAAATATTACAACATCTATTTAGTTTCTGAGCTTGACAATAACGAAGGAGGAGCTGGCGTACAAGGATATGCCTATTTTGCATCTTCGCATGGAACTTCTGTTGATGGTGCTGTTGTTTTAGCAAATAATTTCACTTCTGGAGGTTCAATGACTACGACTCACGAAATGGGTCATGCTCTTAACTTATACCACACGTTTGAAGGAGATGGTTCTGGAGCAAACTGCCCAACAGCAGCAAATGGTTGCGGTTCAAATGTAGGAGATTGTTGTGGGGATAC
>CAMDGP010000194.1 GCA_945897765.1 Chitinophaga pinensis | reverse complement strand
ATATCAAGAAATATTCGAAGAACACGGCGGCGAAAAAGTGCAATTAGTTCCTAGTTCAAACGACCATCCTCTGTTTATAAAAGGGTTGGAAGGAATGATTAGGGAGAGATTGTAAAAAGTTGAGAGTTGAGAGTTGAAAGAGAAGAGTTGAAAGTTGAAATCCCAATAGTTATCTATGTTTAATGAATATCTAAATGGAGGGTAAAGAATAGTAGAAAATGTATAATGATAAGTAGATTTTTAGTCATTGAAAACATTCTTTTTGTGGTTGAATTTTAGTTTCGTAACTTTGTACGCTTAAAATAGAAAAATAAATAAAATGAGTAATACTACAGAAAAATTATCTTACAAAGTTAAAGACATCAGTCTTGCTGCTTGGGGACGTAAAGAAATCGTTTTGGCTGAAGCTGAAATGCCAGGATTAATGGCACTTCGCGAAGAGTTTGGTACATCTAAACCATTAGCTGGAGCAAGAATTGCAGGATGTTTACACATGACAATTCAAACTGCTGTTTTAATTGAAACATTGGTTGATTTAGGAGCTGAAGTTTCTTGGTCTTCTTGTAACATTTTCTCAACACAAGATCAAGCTGCTGCTGCAATCGCTGCTGCTGGAGTTCCAGTTTATGCTTGGAAAGGAATGAACGAAGAAGAATTCGATTGGTGTATCGAACAAACATTGTTTGCATTTTCTGACGGTCAACCATTAAACATGATTTTGGACGACGGAGGTGATTTAACAAACATGGTTTTTGATCGCTACCCAGAATTAACAAAAGACATCAAAGGTCTTTCTGAAGAAACTACAACTGGTGTTCACCGATTATATGAGCGCGTTAAAAACGGAACATTGGTAATGCCTGCAATCAACGTTAATGATTCAGTTACAAAATCTAAATTCGATAACAAATACGGATGTAAAGAGTCTTTAGTAGATTCAATTCGTCGTGCAACTGACGTAATGATGGCCGGTAAAGTAGCTGTTGTTTGTGGTTATGGTGACGTTGGAAAAGGCTCTGCTGCTTCTTTGAAAGGTGCTGGAGCAAGAGTTATTGTTACAGAAATCGACCCTATTTGTGCGCTACAGGCTGCAATGGACGGATTTGAAGTAAAACGATTTGATAATGTTGTTCATTTAGGTGACATCATCGTTACAACAACAGGAAACAAAAATATCGTTGTTGGTCGTCATTTCGAAAAAATGAAAGACAAAGTTATCGTTTGTAACATCGGTAACTTTGATAATGAAATCGATATGGGTTGGTTGAATACAAATTTCGGTCATACTAAAAACGAAGTTAAACCACAAGTTGATATTTACCACGTAAATGGTCACGATGTAATCATTTTAGCTGAAGGACGTTTAGTTAACCTTGGTTGTGCAACGGGTCACCCATCTTTCGTAATGTCAAATTCATTCACGAACCAAACGTTGGCTCAATTGGAGTTATGGCAAAATGCAGCTGCTTATGGAAACGACGTTTATATGTTGCCAAAACATTTGGACGAAAAAGTAGCACGTTTGCATTTAGCGAAAATCGGTGTTGAATTGGAAACTTTATCTAAAGACCAAGCTGATTATATCGGTGTAGCTGTTGAAGGACCATTTAAAGCGGAACACTACAGATATTAATTTAAAGAGAAAAGTTAATTTCTCAAAAGGATAATTTAAGAGGAGCAGCAATGTTCCTCTTTTTTTATGTGCAAAAATTTGAGCGTTAAACGATATAAAAGAAAAATCATAAATTGAAGATTTCAATAACAATTCATAATAATTACAAAATTACTTTCGAAATGTACTATTTTTGATATTGATTCGTTTTAGATTCGTGAAAAACTCATTATTTCTTTTTTACTTTCTTCTTGTTAGCTTAAGTTTAAAAGCGCAACAGCCTAATTTCTTTTCTCGTTCTGAGATTGGGGTTCACGTTGGTTCAATGTATTACATAGGTGATTTGAATCAATTCAAACCATTTTATCAAAATAAATTAGCTGGTGGATTTATGTATCGATTCACTGTTCATTCGCGCCTTTCATTGCGAGTTAATTACACCATTGGCAATATCGAAGCCTACGACAGCGATTCCAAAAAACAAATGAATATTAATCGAAACTTAGATTTTAAATCACGTATTCGCGAGTTATCTGGAGGAATTGAATTTAATTATTTCCCTTTTCAATTTGGAAGTCGTCGCTATCCAGGAACAGCTTATTTGATTTCACAAGTCGGTGTTTTTTACATGGAACCAAAAACGACAATCAACGGTCAAGAGGTGAAATTACAAGATATAGGAACAGAAGGGCAAGGAAGTGCTTTAGGTAAAAAAAGATTATACAGTAATTATCAATTATGTATTCCACTGGGCTTAGGTGCAAAATTTACCCTTGGAAAACGAGCAACTTTTAATGTTGATATTGCCATCCGAAAAACATTCACCGATTATATTGACGATGTTGGTGCTGATTTCTATTTAGACCCAACATTATTAGCCGCAGCTAATGGACAAACTGCAGCAGATTTGAATAACCGTAGTTTAGATGGAAATCGCTACGGTAGAAGAGGAAATTCATCCACCAAAGATTGGTACGTTTATGCTGGTGGAATGCTTACTTTTCGATTAGGTACAGGAAATATTTGTCCGAAATTGAGGTAATCGATTTGTTTGATTTTCAAATTTAGCTTTATAATTGTATTTCAATTTTTTAAGGATAAAATTTTACCTCAACACACTTTTTCAACTTTTCACTACGAATCGAAGTTCGTTTGCTTAGATGTTTTAACTTTGCCAAAAATTCGATTCAAATGAGTTCATACGACGTAATAATCATTGGTTCTGGCCCTGGAGGATATGTGGCTGCTATTCGCTGTGCCCAATTGGGAATGAATACAGCAATTATTGAAAAATACAACACTTTAGGCGGTACATGCTTAAATGTAGGTTGTATTCCTTCTAAAGCTTTATTGGATTCTTCTGAGCATTTTCACAATGCAGCACACAGTTTCAGTGAACACGGAATCGAATTAACAGGATTGAAAGCGAACATCAAACAAATGATTCAGCGCAAAAATGACGTTGTAAGTCAAACGTGTTCAGGAGTGAAATTCTTAATGGACAAAAATAAAATTGATGTGCATACTGGAGTTGGTTCTTTCGTGGACAAAAACACTGTGAAAGTTACGGCTGCAGACGGAACATCAAACAACATTAATGGAAAAAATATCATTATTGCGACTGGTTCAAAACCGAATTTCTTCCCAGGAATGGAGCCGGATAAAAAACGTATCATTACTTCTACAGAAGCTTTGAATTTACAAGAGATTCCAAAGAAAATGATTGTAATCGGAGCAGGAGTTATTGGTTTAGAACTTGGTTCAGTTTACGGTCGTTTGGGAACTGAAATCGAAGTTGTAGAATTTTCACCAACGATTCTTCCAACAATGGATGCTTCAATTGGTAAAGAATTTGCCAAAATCTTGAAAAAAGAAGGTTTCAAATTCCAATTAGAGCACCGCGTTCAAAAGGTTGAAAACAAAGGGAAATCAGTTGTTTTAACTGCCTTGAACAAAAAAGGTGAAGAAGTAACTTTCGAAGCAGATTACTGTTTGGTGGCTGTTGGTAGAAAGGCATACACAGATGGCTTAGGTCTTGAAAATGTTGGTTTGGTAGCAAACAATCGCGGTCAAGTGGAAGTGAACGACCATCTACAAACTGTTGTTCCTAATATTTATGCAATTGGAGACGTTGTTCGTGGAGCAATGTTGGCGCACAAAGCGGAAGAGGAAGGTGTTTTTATAGCTGAGCAATTGGCAGGACAAAAACCACATATGAATTACAACTTAATTCCTGGCGTAGTTTACACGTGGCCAGAAATTGCGGCTGTTGGAAAAACAGAAGAAGAATTGAAAGCTGCTGGCGTTGAATACAAAATTGGAAATTTCCCAATTAAAGCATTAGGAAGAGCTCGTGCAAGTATGGACACAGCTGGGTTTATTAAAATTCTTGCCGACAAAACAACGGATGAGGTTTTGGGCGTTCACATGATTGCAGCTCGTGCAGCGGATTTAATTATGGAAGCTGTTGTGGCAATGGAATACCGCGCTTCAGCAGAGGATATTGCACGCATTTGTCACCCGCATCCAACCTATTCGGAAGGAATGAAAGAGGCGGCAATGGCAGCAACTGAGAATAGAGCAATGCATATATAAAACGAAGAACTGAAAGTGGATAACTGAAAGTTTTATTAAATAATAAAGTTAAGGCCAATTGAAAGATTGGTCTTTTTTTGTGCATCAGTGGTAATATTCTCAACCAATCTTTTATGCAATTCGTGTCATTTCTTAAAATTAATGTTGCTCAAATCCTACGATTGTTCAATTGTTTCAAATGATTAACTTTGCAACCTATTTATTAATTGGGTTATGGCACAAAAAAGCGTTACAAGAGCAGAAGATTATTCAAAATGGTACAACGATTTGGTGTATGCAGCAGATTTAGCGGAACATTCAGACGTTCGCGGTTGTATGGTTATTAAACCTTATG
>CAMDGP010000193.1 GCA_945897765.1 Chitinophaga pinensis | reverse complement strand
ACTGCTTAAGCGTTCAATTGATTTTACTTGAGACATAAAACTTATTTTATGCGAATGTATAGCTTCAAAACTACAATTTATGGCGGTCAACTGAAATTTCTTTGTAAAAAAATCAAGATGAAACAATTACTTACTGAAGAGCTTAAGCTAATTTTATTAGTGGTTGCAGATGAGGCAACATTGGATATTTTTATTTCTCAAAAAAAGTTGGAGTACATTACTTTTTCCTCCAATAAGCATTCTTTTTTTCAATTAGATATAACTAAAAGGATTTGGAATTGTGTAGTTGAGGCTAAAACTAATTATTTAAATGTTAAAGCACAATTAATGAAGGAATTAGATTCAATTCAATGGAGCTTAAAAGAAAAGAAAAAATTGACGGACTTAATTTATCTAATTTGGCATTCAGAATTTGATTTCTCAGTTTTAGATTTATTGTATCAAAAAATTAAACGAAAGACAGAAAAACGCATTGCTAACGATTTAATCAAGTTATTTCATGATAAAATCCAACTAGAAAATTCTTCTTTACAAAATGCCGCTGATGTTTTTTTTATGAATCTCCCAATCTTCCAAAAAGCAACAATAAGTCATTGTACAATTGGAGCGAATAGTCAAATCTATTGGAATAATGAAACTATTCACGAAAACTTATTGGATTTGGAGCAAGAATTAAGGATTCATAAAGAGTTTCATAATATACGTTGGGTATTGAATTGTAAAATGAAGAATGATATTCAACTTATAGATAATGAACGAATAAATAGTATTATGTCGGATTTAGGAATTCAACTAGTTTTGGTAATCTTATAAAATGAATAAAATCGAATATTTACTTTACATTCCAAACTTTCATCTCGAAATATAGAATAGAATTCTGTGGAATATCATCGAGTTTATGGTTTCCATAACCTAATTGCGGTGGGATAATCATCAAAACTTCTGAACCATTTTTGCAGGAAAGTAAGGTTTCTTTCCATCCACCAATTAAGCCTTTCACAGCAAAAGTTAATGGTTCTTTTGTATAGTCAAAAATTAGTCCGTTCAATAATTTTCCTTTGTAAGAAATAGAAACACTATCTGTATATTGAATCATTCTACCTTCACCTTCTCTCGTGATTTTGTAGTACAATCCAGATGGAGAAGCATCTAAATCAAGTTTATTTTTTTTGATATACGCTTGAATTTCTTTGTCAAATCCTTCAATATCTTGGTCGGAATACGTTTTACATGAAGCGAAAATAAATAGGAGGGAAGCAATAAATAGAAATCTTGTCATTATAATTTTATTGGAGTAAGCGTATAACCTTTTTTAATCAACAATTCAATAACGCCTTCTGGTCCTGCTAAATGTGCTGCACCAACAGCAAAGAAAACACTTTTATTTTCCATCATTTTTTCCATTTGAGGAATCCAATTTTGGTTTCTGTTTTCTAAAAACACACGTGAATTTGCAATTGGTGAATCACTTTCTTTTTTCATGAAAGTATAAAGGTTGTCAAGGTTTTGAGTGAGGTAAATTTGCTGCATTTGCTCAAATGAATTTTTAGCTTCAGCTTCCTCTCGCAATGAACTCATGACCATTTCAGTTTGTTCTTTTTTATTGAAACTAGTGAAAAGGTTTAATTGTTCGGTCACAGATTCTAAGCCTGTAGTTGCTATTTTATTTTTAATAGCCAAATTTTCAAATTCCTTTTCGTAGGATTTTGAATTTTCTGGTAAACTACTTTGCAATAGAAATTGCATCAACAAAAATGGTTTTGCTTTATTAAAATTCGTATCAAACTGTTCTTTATTCATTAACATCGATTGTTCAGCCCAACGATAAATTGAATCCATTTGTTCAGTATTGAAATAATCTGATAAACTTTCGTTGGTCAAGAAAAGAGCATCTGGGGATAAATCAGAATCGTTGATGTTAGCTATTTCCATGCAAAGCAAATCCGATTTGAGCAGCAGTTTTTCAAGTTTTTTCGGGAAATAAAACAACTTCGCATCCATCAAATGCATGGTTCCATAGAGATAAGATAAACTTTTGCCGTCTTTTGATTTCACTTCCCAAAGGAGTGCGTTTTTCTCAACTTGTGAAGTTGCATAATTGGTTAGAAGAACAAATAAAAAGAGCAATCTCAGCATATTACAAAGATAATTGCGCTAAGTAATGATTGTCTTGTTCCATAATTCGTTTGCATTTAAAGCCAAGTTTGGTAGCAATTTCGTGCATTGAATCGTAATCAACATATAACCATTCAAACCAATCGCCAGATGTTTTTTTGTAATGCATTTGAAATTTAAAATTCCCGTAATATTCAGTATTCAAATCAACCCACATTGCGCCGTCTTCATCCTCATACAAGAACTTAACATCCGAAGAATCAAAAATTATTTGACCTCTCGAATTAAGCATTTTTTTAGCTTTCGAAAGCGTTTTTTCAAGATTTGAAAGTCGTCCAGCAATGCCAATTCCGTTCATTAACATTAGAATGGTATCGAACTTTTCAGTTGTTGTGAAATTTTCAAAAGTGGAATGAGTGGCATTAATTCCAGATTCTTTAAGGTAAGTAACTGCTCCAACTGAGGAATCAATAGCTGTTACTTTATGGCCTTTTTTAATCAACTCGTGACAATGAATTCCGGCACCTGCGCCAATATCAAGAATGTCACCTTTGCACATTGTCAACGCTCTTTTTTCCAAATCAGGCATTTCTTTGTAAGAACGGAAAAGCACTTCAATTGGAATAATATCATCCTCGCATAAGTCGGAACTTACAACAATATCAAATGGTTTGTGATTAGATGCGTAGTCTAGAATCGCATCACCGATTGGGTCGGCAGAAATTTGTGTCATATTAATATTCGTACTCGTTAAAGTCAGTCAAATCATCTTCCGAATAATCGTCGTCGAATTCATCCAAACCAAGATCGTCTTCATCTTCGTCGATTAAATTTTCGTCACCATTTGCAGCAAATAATTCATCGTCCATGATTTTTCGTGAATCTTCGGTGGGTGCATTTCCCATAGACAGAAGCATTTCTGGTGCTTCGGGTTCTTTGCGATCAAATCCAATTAATTCAACTAAGAAAATCCACATGCGCATAAAATCGTAAACCAAAATAAATTTTTGGTCCGGTTCCTCTAAGAAATCTTTGATAATAGCGTTTTTCATGGTTGCAGCTGGTGCGTCCAAAGAATCATCATCATAAGTCATATCCATCAAGTTGATTTCATGACCTTTGTCCCAATCATCATTTGAAACATAGAAACTTGCCATTTGATCCCCGTTGAAATTGAAGGATTTTAAAATAGCATGATATAACGATTCAAAATTGTCTGTATCAGAAATTAAAATATCTCTAAATATTTCTTCTTTCTTTTCTGAATCGAGTAAAACTCTAAATTTTAGTCCTGGCATATTGTTGATTTTGCAATCTGTGTAAAATTAAAACTAATATCTGTATTGTTGAAAGTTGCGAGCGGAAAGATGAAATTTTAATATTGAATTTTAAGTTTTTTTTCAATCACTTTTATTCAATCCTAAACTTTCTCCAATTTTTAGCATCAAATCGTACGCTTGTTCTGGAGAATTTTCGATTTGTCCGTCCAAAATTGCTTCTTTAATTGTTGATTTTATTTTTCCAATTTCAGCACAAGGTTTTAAGTTAAAAGTGGTCATAATCAATTCACCACTAACTGGCGGCTGGAAATTTCTGATTCTGTCTTTTTCTTCGACAACTTTCAGTTTTTGAGCAACTAAATCAAAGTTACTTTTGTACTTCTTAACTTTAAATTCATTCTTTGAAGTAATGTCAGCGTTACACAATTTCATCAAATCGTCAACGTCATCTTCTGCTTCACTCAATAATCTTCGAATTGCTGAATCGGTAACAAACCCTTTCACAAGTGCAATTGGTCGCAAATGAAGTCGCACTAATTTTTGAACGTACTTCATTTTATTATCTAATGGTAATTTTAAGTTTTTAAAGATTTTAGGAACCATTCTTGCTCCTAAATCTTCGTGACCGTGGAAAGTCCAACCAATTTCTTTATCGAATCTTTTGGTGGGTGGTTTTGCAATATCGTGAAGAATTGCGGCCCATCTTAACCATAAATCATCAGTGTGTAAACAAATATTATCCAACACTTCCAGCGTATGCAAAAAATTATCTTTGTGTGCTTTGCCATCAATTGTATCAATTCCTTGAAGTGCTGTCATCTCGGGAAAAAAGCGTTCAAGTAGTCGCGTTGATTGCAACAATTTAAATCCGCGAGAAGGCGTTTTTGTTAGAATGATTTTATTGAGTTCGTCGGCAATACGTTCTTTTGAAATAATGTCAATTCTCGCTGATTGTATTAAAATTGCTTCCAAACAACTAGCATCAATTTTAAAATCTAATCGTGTAGCAAAACGAATCGCACGCAACATTCGCAATGGATCATCACTAAAAGTAATTTCAGGTTCAAGTGGTGTTCTGATAATTCCTTTTTCTATATCTTTAACTCCATCAAAAGGATCAATAAGTTCACCGAAATTTGAAGGATGAAGACTCAAAGCTAAAGCGTTGATTGTAAAATCCCGCCTGTTTTGATCGTCTTTTAAGGTGCCAA
>CAMDGP010000192.1 GCA_945897765.1 Chitinophaga pinensis | reverse complement strand
AAAAGAGTTTTCAAAACAACGAAACCATTTAACTTTAAGACAACTGATTGAATCAGAAGCTAAGTTATGGATTTCCGTTCTTAAACCAATTTGGTTAACAAACCCAACAAAATTAGCAATGAGTTTCCCAATGAAAACCGAACTTTTTGACTTAGTGATTTTTGATGAAGCTGGTAGAATTCCAATAACTCATGCCTTAGGAGCAATGCAACGCGCAAAGAAAGCTATTGTTGCAGGCGACCCACAACAAATGGGACCATCGAGTTATTTTGGAGAAAATTCAATTGATGAAACTGATTTACTTCATCAAGCGACTTATTATTTTAAAAATGTTTTCTTAAGTAATCATTATCGCAGTAAAAATAAAAACTTAATTGAGTTTTCAAATGCTTACTTCTACGACAATAAACTTAAAGTTTATCCAAAATTCAATTTATTAAAGGAGCAAACGATTCAATTTAACTATGTAAAAAATGCGACTTATAAAGAGGGGCAAAATGAAATTGAAGCGCTTCAGGTTGCAATTGAAATTGAAAAACGCATGCTTTCGACAGATACAATTGGTGTTGTCGCCTTTTCTGAGTCTCAATTAAATTTAATTTTCAGTAAGTTAAATTCAAAAAATCAAGAGCAACTGTTAGAACGAATTGCTAACGATACAGCATTTTTTAAAACATTAGAACAAGTTCAAGGTGACGAATGCGATTTACTTATAATTAGTTTTGGTTATGGAAAAAATGAAGAGGGGAAATTTGAAATGCGTTTTGGTCCCTTAAATCAGCAAAATGGTAAAAAGCGCTTGAACGTTCTTTTTACTAGAGCTCGTCTTCAAATGATTTTCTATGCTAGTGTTACAGCAAATGATTTTCCTATTTCGGAAAATGAATCCGTTCGCTTACTTTGGCTTTGGTTTTGTTTTATTGAAAAAATTAAAGATAAATCCTCGAAGAACAATCTGCCCATTTCAAATGAAATTCAATTTGAAGAATTAGTTAATTCATCAACAAACAGAATTGAATTACTCAATAAAATTTCTGTTTGGGAAGAAAGAGGCTGGAAATTTATTTTTTAACTTCTTTTTTGGGAACAGGGTCGTAACCAAATCCGCCACGAGGATGACAAGAAGCAATTCGCTTTACAGACATGTAAGTTCCTTTAAATGGTCCCCATTCTTTTAGTGCTTCAACGGAGTAATGAGAACATGTAGGTGTGTAGCGACACGTCGCTGGAAATATTGGTGAAATTATGTATTGATAAATTCGAACCAAAACTATTAAAGGAAAAACGAGTAATTTACCAAGCCATTTCATATTTCAAAATTACAACTAATCCACAAATGAGTGTTGCAAATTATTCTTGTAACAAGTTTGCATTTTTCCGCTAAATACTTACATTTAACCAAACCAAAATGACATGCGGACTCTCCTGATTACCTTTATCTCTATCTCCATTTTCTATTCAATTAATTCTCAACCTCTTAACAATTGGAATGATCAAAAAATTGTTGTGACAAAAGAAAAAAATGTTAGCACAATATTACATACCGAAGACATTTTCAAAGATCGCTGGGATATTTTAGCCCAAACACAGTTTTGGAAACAAATCATGGTTTTATCACCCGATTCATGTATTGTAAATGTTGGAAATACACGTCAAGTGCTTTTAAAATTATCAAATAAAGTATGGAATGCAAAAACAGAAATTGAAAAAAGTGAATTCAAAACTGCATTAAAAATACAACACAATTTACCAGAAGAATCACTTGTAAATGTTACTGTTGGTAAAAGTGATTTTTACCGATTTAAAGACGTTTACCCTTCCATTTCAAAAGGTGTCGCAGCATTTGAAAAACAGGGAGTTGATCCTTGGTATGCACAAGCAATTTTACTAATTGAAAGTCCAGGTCAATTAAAAAAATCATCCGCCGGAGCTTATGGTGCTTTCCAACTTATGCCTGATGTTGCTCGTTCTATGGGACTTACTGTTTCTGACAATATTGACGAACGTAAAGATTTTGATCGATGTGCTTATGGCGCTGCTCGCTTGATTCAAAAAATCTGTATTCCTGAAGCGAAGAAAATTCTTGATCGACACCAAGTAGTCTATAATGTTAATGATTTATGGTTTCGTCTTTTCGTATTACACGTTTATCATGCTGGTGCAGGAAATGTAGCTGCAGTTGTGGCAAAAATTCAACCGAAAGAAGGTTCACAACAATTGATTCTAGATATGTGGCAAAACAAAGCAGCTAAATTTGGAAATGGCTCTCAAAACTATACGCAATTAGCATTAGCTGCTCAATTGATTTTGAATGAAATGATTTACGAGCAATGTGATGAGATTTGTAATTTCGCTTCTCGTTAATTGATTTTTCGGATCAAGTAACCATTTTCAATTACTAAATCCGTTGGAAGATTGTTGGTGTAAAGTCCACCAGTACCTAATCCTTGTGGAATCGACACATTAAATTCTCCTGTGAATTGAGCAATAGCATTTAATCCAATTGAAGATTCTAAAGCGGAGGTAATCCACCAATCTATCTTTCGAGCTTCTGCTAATTTAATCCATTCAAAAGAACCAAAAATTCCGCCATGAAGGCTTGGTTTCAGAATTATGAATTGGGGAGAAATACTATCTATTAAACGTTCCTTCTCTTCAAGTGAATTAATCCCAATCATTTCTTCATCCAAGGCAACAGGAAGAATATTTTCAGAGCAAAGTAAACGCATGTTTTCGATTTGTCCTGCAGCAAGTGGTTGTTCAATAGAATGAATTTCAAGCGCTTTTAATTCATGTAAAACATTTTTAACTTCTTCAAAAGAAAAGGCACCATTGGCGTCTACTCGTAAGGTAATTTCCTCTTTGGAATAGCGTTTTCGAATACCTTTTAATAGGTTCAACTCCTTTTGAAAATCAATCGCTCCAACTTTCATTTTAATCGTCGAAAAACCTGCTGCCAGTTTTTGTTCAATTTGTTCTTGCATAAATTCCTCTGAACCCATCCAGACTAAACCATTAATAGGAATTGAACTTTGTCCTCTAGAAAATGAATTGTCGAATAAAATTCCTTTTTCCTTCGAGAAAAAATCCAAAAGCGCAACCTCAACTCCAAAAACAATAGATGGAAAATCAATAATTTCCTTAAATAATTGAAGTAAATCAGTATTCAAAAATCGAAAAGTGGAATAATCAAAATCGAAGTAATTGGCATTTTTTATTAAAATTATCTCCAATTTACTTCTTATAATTTCTAGCTTAGATTCATATTGAGAATCGTTTTCATAGTCGGGCGATAAACCTTCAATAATGCTACACTCCCCTACTCCATTTTTAGAACCCTTTTGAATTTCTAAAAACCAAGAAGGCTTTTTTGTTAGTATACCACGGCTTGTTCCACTTGGGTTTTTGAATATTAATTCAAATTTTCGAAAGGAAACGATTATTTTTCCATCCACCTTGCGTGCCACATTTGAAACATTAACAAATACCATAGTTTCACATCTAATTCTTTTTTACCATTATAGAAAGAATCCAAAATTGCTTGAACCTGTGTCCAGTTAAAAATACCTTGTTCAGTAATTTGCTTTTCATTAATATAAGTTAGAACTAAATCTTTTAAGTCCTTTTGAAGCCAAGAAGCGATAGGAATTGCAAAGCCCATTTTTGGACGATCCATCATTTCTTTCGGAACATATTGATGCGTAATTTCTTTTAAAATGTATTTTTTACTGCCTTCATGATACTTGAAATCATCTGGTAATTGTGCTGCCCAATCAATAATTCGGTGATCTAAATAAGGCTCTCTTCCTTCTAAACTAACCGTCATTGTTGCTCTGTCAACCTTTTGCAAGATGTCATCTACCATATATGTTTGGTAGTCAATTGCCATCATATAAGCTAGTGGAGTGTAATTTTCCATTAATAGTTCTTTCGAATGGTAAGCTGTATCCAACTCATCCACTCTATTTTTCATCAATTTATTCAACTGATTATTTGTGAATTGCTGACTTAAACTCAACATTATACTTTCTGGAGATGGATTTCTAAGAATTCCTTTCAACTTCTCATAACGATTGTGAAAGTTATATTTGTTTCTTAAAACAGGCAAAGAATTTGAAGGAATAATATCCATTGTTCCAGCTATCAATTTACGAACTGGAGATGGAATTCGATTGATTTTTGGCCCAAAACGATATAAATAATCGTAACGATTGTAGCCTGCAAAAACCTCATCACCAGCATCTGCACTTAAAGCCACTGTTACATGCTGACGAGCAGCCTTACTTACAAGCGTTGTTGGAATTGCACTGCTATCTGCAAAGGGTTCATCGTAGTAAAATGGCAAATCTGGAATTAAATCGATTGCTTCTTTTTGTGTACAGTGAATTTCTGTGTGGTCTGTTCCTAAATGGGCAGCGACATCTTTCGCATAAGGAGCTTCGTTCAATCCAATATCTGGAACCCCGATTGTGAATGTTTTTAATTTTTCGGTTCTATCTTTTTGGAGTAATGCCGTAACAGAGGCACTATCATAACCACCACTTAAAAATACGCCAACAGGAACATCCGCTACCATTCTATAATCACAAGCCGATTTTAATAATTTCTCTGTTTCCGTTTTAGCTTCATCGAAAGAAA
>CAMDGP010000191.1 GCA_945897765.1 Chitinophaga pinensis | reverse complement strand
TTCTCAAAGCATAAAGTGTTAATTCTGGGTCAACACCACGTTCGAAACGAAAACTTGCATCCGTATTTAAACCGTGAATTTTAGCAGTTTTTCTAACAGAAACAGCATTAAACACTGCTGATTCCAAGAAAACATTTTGCGTTTGCTCACTGATTCCAGAATCTGCACCACCAAAAACACCTGCGATACACAAATTTTCAGTGCTATTCGTAATCATCAACTCTTCGCCTTTCAAGGTTCTTTCAACGCCGTCTAAAGTTTTGAAAACTTGCCCTTCATTTGCTTTTTTGACAACGATTTTACCATTCAATTTCGCTACATCAAAAGCGTGCAAAGGTGTTCCTAATTCACGCATCACAAAATTGGTAACATCAACCACATTATTGATTGGAGAAAGTCCAACTGCGCGCAATCTTTTTTGCAACCATTCAGGAGAAGCCTGCACTTTCACGTTGGCAATTGTTACCCCACAATAGCGGTCACAATTAGCTGTATCTTCGACAGTTATTTCAATTGGTAAACGTGTGTTTTCAGCTTTTAATTCTTTGGTTTCTGGCCAAACGATTGATGCATTTTTTGCTTGGTGAAAATTAAAATAAGCCACTAAATCTCTAGCTACACCAATGTGTCCCATTGCGTCAGAACGGTTTGGAGTTAATCCAATTTCAATTTGAAAATCGTCTTCTAAATCAAAATAACTTGCTGCTGATGAACCTGTTTCGATATGATCAGGTAAAACTAAAATACCTGCGTGCGAAGTTCCTAAACCTAATTCATCTTCAGCGCACAACATTCCGAAAGATTCAACGCCTCTGATTTTTGCTGCTTTTATTTTGAAAGCTTCATCTGGCTTTGGATACAAAGTGCAACCAACTGTGGCAACAACTACTTTTTGTCCAGCGGCAACATTTGAAGCACCACAAACAATTTGTAAGATTTCGGTGCCAATATCGACAGTTGTAACTTTTAGTTTGTCTGCATCTGGATGTTTTTCGCAGGTTAGCACATTACCAATCAAAACGCCTTCCAATCCGCCTTGAACAGCTTCCATCTTTTCAATGCCTTCCACTTCTAAGCCGGTGTCAGTTAGGATTTTGGAAATTTCGTCAATAATTAGTTCAGTTGAAACGTAATTTTTTAGCCAATTGAAAGATATTTTCATGAGTGGTTTTTAAAGTGGTGGCAAAGTTAATAAATTATTAGTTGGAGAGAAAAGGCTATAACAGATGTAGGGTAAAACAACATCAGAAAAGTTTCGACACGAATTTCATGAATTAGCACGAATTAAAATTTAGCTTAATTAGAATGTGTTGCTAAGGGTTGACTGATTAAACAAAGTATTTTTGACACAATTTCGTGAACAAAAAAAATCAATATTTCAACTTCTAAACAATTGTTCATAAACAATATTAGTATCTTTTAATAAACTAATCTGAAAGGGTAGAGGGCAACAAATTCTCATTGCGTATATTTGCTGAATGGAAACACCAGAAAGCAATCGTAAACCAATTTCTAGAATTAAAAACCCTTCAGTTTTAACTGGGGATATCGGTCGTATTCCGCCGCAAGCAATTGAAACAGAACAGGTTGTTCTGGGTGCAATGATGTTGGAAAGAAATGCAGTAAATGAAACTGTTGACATACTAAATCAAAATAGTTTTTACGATCCGAAACATCAATATATTTTTAAAACAATTAAGGAACTTTTTGCATCAACTAGCCCTGTTGATTTAGTGACAATTACAGCTCGTTTAATGAAAAATGGAGAATTAGAGGCTGCTGGTGGCGCTGCTTATATTTCGTCTTTAACAAGTCGCGTCGCATCTTCCGCCCACATTCAGTTTCACGCACGAATCATCGCAGAAAAATTCATAAAAAGAGAACTTATTCGTGTAAGTAGCGAAATAATTCGTGATTCATTCGATGAAACGAAAGACGTTTTTGAATTATTAAATGCTGCGGAACAAGATTTGTTTTCCATTGCTGAAAATAATATGAGTAAGCAAGTTGCAACTCTGTCAAGCGTTGTTGGCTTGGCAATTCAAGAAATAGAAAAAGCTTCTCAAAATTCGGATGGAATTTCTGGTGTACCAACTGGATTTTTTGATTTGGATAAATTAACGTCAGGATGGCAACGTTCCGATATGATTGTACTTGCTGCTCGTCCAGGTATGGGGAAAACAGCATTTGTACTTTCAATGGCGAGAAATACCGCCGTAGATTACAACATGGGTGTTGCTGTTTTCTCACTTGAAATGTCAGCTGTACAATTAGTTAAACGTTTGATTGCAAGTGAAGCTAGAATTGATGCTCAAAAATTGAGAAGAGGTGATTTAAAAGATCATGAGTTTCAACAAATGCACTCAAGAATTACTAAACTTTCCGCAGCACCATTATTTATTGATGATACGCCCGGTTTGTCAATTTTTGACTTCCGAGCTAAATGTCGTAGACTTAAAGCGCAACATGATATTCAATTAATAATAATTGACTACTTGCAGTTAATGTCTGCTAAAGATGGAAAAGGTGGAGGTAACCGTGAGCAAGAAATTTCGACTATTTCTCGTTCTATTAAAGAAATTGCAAAAGAATTGAATGTGCCAATTATTGCGCTTTCGCAGTTGAGTCGTTCAGTGGAAACTAGGGGAGGTGACAAACGTCCGCAACTTTCTGATTTACGTGAGTCTGGGGCAATTGAACAAGATGCAGATATTGTTTCTTTTATTTATCGACCTGATTATTATGGAATTACTACCGATGAGGATGGACAATCATTTAATGGAATTGGTGAAATTATCATTGCAAAACATAGAAATGGTTCATTGGATAGAGTGCGTTTAAGATTTGTTCCTGAATATGCACGCTTTGAGAATTTACACGAAATGCCGGCATTAGAAGAGGCAAATCCTATGTCAAATGGTATTGCAGCTTTTGGTCAATCTCAAAATACTATGATTGTTCAAAGTAAAATGAATGACGCTATTAATGATGATAAAGACGGTATTGATTTTGTAAGTGACAGAAACGACGATAGCCCTTTTTAGATAAAAGTTAAGAGTTTAGAGTTAAAAGTTAAGATTGATGATTTTATGGTCGGAGATATAGTTAGTAAAATTTTGATTTTACAAGTGATAATGAATACAAAAACAGATTAAAAAAAATAATTTCTTTATGAAGAACATACTTTTTGCATTCTTTCTATTATTAGTTGTTCCATTAAAAGCAACGCAGATTCTTATACCAATGGATGAGGCTCAAAATAATCACATAAAAGCCTACGGAATTGCATTTTGGACACTTGAAAACGAGGTAGTTATCGAATGGTTACTCAATTATCGAGGTGGTTCATTTCTTATTCCTCATCTGAAATCAATCGAAGAAGAATTAATTATCAGAGGCGTTCGCTACGATATTTTAACAGAAGGTCAAGTGAATAATATCCGTTCACAAATTTCAGACCCTGAGGTGAATATGGAAATTGTACAGTTAGAAAAAGCGCCAAAGATCGCAGTTTACACTCCACCGAACAAACAACCATGGGACGATGCTGTAACACTTGTTTTAGAATATGCAGAAATTAAATACGATAAAATTTATGATTCTTCAATAGTAATGGGAATGTTACCGAAATATGATTGGTTGCATTTACATCACGAGGATTTTACCGGCCAATATGGTAAGTTTTACGGCAATGCTCGTTATCAAAGTTGGTATCAAGAACAAGTAATGATTGCCGAAAAAGATGCTAAAATATTAGGTTTTAAAAAGGTTTCTGAACTTAAATTGGCTGTGGCAAAGAATTTGAAAAACTTCGTTATTGGTGGTGGATTTCTTTTTACAATGTGTAGTGGAACCGATAGTTTCGATATTGCTTTAGCAGCTCAAGGACTTGATATTTGTGAATCAGTTTTTGATGGCGATCCTTCAGATGGAAGTGCGCAAGAAAAATTAGACTTTACACAAACTTTTGCTTTTAAAGATTTTCATATTGACAAAAACCCAATGGTTTACGAGTATTCGGACATTGATGGTTCCGATTTACGTATAAATCGCTTGATAACAGAGCCCGTAGACCAATTTACATTGTTTGATTTTTCTGCAAAATGGGATGTGGTACCAACTATGTTGACACAATGTCATGTGGATGTTATTAATGGTTTTATGGGACAAACAACTGATTTTAAAAAGGAATTCATTAAGTCAAATGTTTTGATTTTAGGAGAAAATAAAGCTGCTGGAACCGCAAAATATCTACATGGCGAAATGGGGCAGGGGACATGGACTTTTTATGGCGGACACGATCCTGAGGATTATCAGCACTTTGTGGGCGATCCGGTTACCAATTTAAGTTTACATCCAAATTCCCCGGGTTACAGATTGATTTTGAATAATATACTATTTCCAGCTGCGAAGAAAAAGAAAAGAAAAACATAGAAATTTAAAATTTTCATTGTTACATCAATAGTTTTTGTTAAACTTGCGTCAATTCTTTATTACTAATAGGTTTTCTATCGAAATCCTATCCAATCAAAAAAAATTATACAATCTAAATGGATCGTAAAACATTAGAGACAAAAAAAATCTCAGAACTTCGCACTATTGCACAAACCCTGGGAATCGAAAATAGTGAATCATTGAA
>CAMDGP010000190.1 GCA_945897765.1 Chitinophaga pinensis | reverse complement strand
TACAATGGAGGAACAGTAAACTCGCAATTTTCAGTTGAAAATGTTTGTAATGGAGCTGTACCTGCGTTTAACAATACTTCAAGTTATCAAGATGCTCCAATATCCTCCTATTCATGGGACTTCGGTGATGGATCGCCAATTTCAACGGCTCAAACTCCGAATTACACGTATACAACTCCAGGAACTTATACTGTTTCATTAACTGTTTCAAATGGTTTTGGTTGTGATAATACTTCCACTCAACAAATTACAATTCATCCACAACCAATTGCTGACTTTACTTTTGTTGAGAATTGTATAAATTCTGCAACGATTTTCACAAATACAAGTGTAGTATTTAATCCGCTTACCACAAATACATGGATTCAAAATTCGGCGGTGGTTGCGACTTCATTAAATTACTCAAACAACTATACAACTCCAGGAAATGGCAGCATGACTTTAATTATTGCAGAAACTCATGGAACTTTGACCTGTGCAGATACCGTTACAAAAACTTTCTTTATTCATGATTTACCTGTCACTCAATTTAGTGGTGATTTGAATTTATGTCAAGGTGATTTAATCTCTTTTACTAATAATTCAAGCATAACAGCCAATGAACCTATAACATACGCTTGGTCTGTCAATGGAAATAATGTTTCAACATCAACAGATTTTCAAGCTCCATCTGCAACTTCAGGAACTTTTATAATTGGTTTGACCACGACTTCAACTTTTGGATGTACAAGCTTCTTAAATTCAAACTTAATCGTAAGTCCCATTCCAAATGCGCCTATTTTAACAGGAACAATAGTAAATTGTCCAAGCGACCCAATTACCTTGAGTGCAGAAGCAGAGGCTTTATCTACTATTTCTTGGACTGGTCCATTGAATTATACGTCTACAAATTTTAGCAATACTTTCTCTTTTCAGATTAATCAAATTGGAGTTTACTCGGCATCAATTATTTCTCAATTTGGTTGTCCATCATTGGTGAGTTCGATAGGCACAAGTATTATCAATATTTACAATTTTGATGACTTCAAATTTCCGAATGTCATCACACCAAACAATGATGATTTAAATGACGAGTTTAATATCCTGAATTACTTTCAAACGTGTGACGATTTCTCCATTTCAATTTTCAATCGTTGGGGAAACCTAGTCTTTGAGCAAACACAAGATGACCAAACTGGATTTTCTGGAAAATCTCAATCTGGGAGCGATTTAGAAGATGGCATATATTTCTACAAATTGATTTTCTACTCAGGTGGTGATTTAAAAAAAGGCGAAAAAACTGGTTTTATACACATTGTTAGATAATTAAGGGATTTTGATAGTGATTGGTTTCGTGACAGTTATTCTTACATTTCAACAGAATGGTCTCTCATTTTTAAACTTCTGGTTGTCCAATTAGATTAACGAGGAACTCCATATCGGATTTATTACACGCTGCTACTGTAATTAGATTTCCTAAATTGAAAATCAGCAAATTTTAAGATTACTAACATCAAAAAGATTCTTTTATAAAAACTCGAAATAAGCAGGTGCTCCTGACAAACCATAAAAATAGGAATTGAATAACTATATAAAAAATTATTTAAATCATTGAATTCCATATTTTTAAGTAAAACAACACAAGTTTAACCCATTAGTAATTAATTTTTTGTAGTTTATCAATCGATTAAATCTTAAGAAATCTTTCAATTTTACTTCTTAGCCATTTTTTCAGCAACTTTAGGTTTGGCATAGCTATTGTCCGATAAGTAGACTCTTGTGAATGCAACAAATTCATAGCATAAAAATTATAACAACTGACAAACTGTCGCTTTAAAAAAATATATGAGTACACTATTTGAAAATGATTTTCTTGGTTTTTCAGGAATGGATTCTGATGCTGAGTTCATTCCATTGATTACAGCTGAGGAAGAAGACAATGTCAACAAACAAGTTTTTCCGAAAGATTTGCCAATATTACCACTACGAAACAATGTCCTTTTTCCAGGTGTAGTTATTCCGATTACTGTCGGTCGCGATAAATCCATCAAATTAATACAAGAAGCGAACAAAGGAAATAAAATTATTGGTGTTGTTTCGCAGAAAAATCAAGAAGAAGAAACTCCTGGCTTTGATGATTTACATAAAATCGGTACGGTTGCTCAAATCATTCGTTTGCTTAAAATGCCAGATGGAAGTTCAACTGTAATTATTCAAGGAAAACGCCGTTTTGAAATTGTTGAACCTTTGCAAACAGAACCTTACATGCGTGCAATTGTTAACGTTTTTACTGAGAAACGAGTTGACAAAAAGAATAAAGAGTTAGAAATGATGTTTAAGACCATCAAAGATTTAGCACTTCAAATAATTCGCGATAGTCCAAACATCCCATCAGAAGCTCAATTTGCAATTGGTAATATTGACAGCCCAACATTTTTAGTGAACTTCATTTCTTCAAATATGAATGCTGACGTTTCGAAAAAACAAGAAATGTTGGAAGAAATGGACATGGAAAAACGTGTTATCAAAGTTTTGGAAC
Source organism: Chitinophaga pinensis (assembly GCA_945897765.1). GTDB lineage: Bacteria > Bacteroidota > Bacteroidia > Flavobacteriales_D > Crocinitomicaceae > UBA952. The sequence continues at coordinate 2,196 of CAMDGP010000190.1, read as the reverse complement.
ATTTAACGTTGGAAGTTCAAATGTTGGAAATGCAAAACGAAATTCATAACCGTGTTCGCAAAGATTTAGACAAACAACAACGCGAATATTTCTTGCATCAACAAATGCGAACGATTCAAGACGAATTGGGTGATAATCCACAAATTCAAGATGTTAGAGATTTTCAAGAGCGTGCAAAAGCTAAAAAATGGAATAAAATAATTGAGAAATTGTTTACCAAAGAATTAGAAAAAATGCAACGCATGAATCCGCAAGGTGCTGAATATACGGTTCAAATGAACTATTTGGACTTATTACTCGATCTTCCTTGGGGCGAACATACAAAAGATAATTTAGATTTAGTTCGAGCAAGTAAAATCCTTGAACGCGACCACTTTGGAATGGAAAAAGTGAAAGAACGCATATTGGAATACCTTGCTGTTTTGAAACTTAAAGGTAACATGAAATCGCCAATTCTTTGTTTTTACGGTCCTCCAGGAGTTGGAAAAACTTCTTTAGGAAAATCAATTGCAGAAGCCTTGGGTAGAAAATATGTTAGAATGTCACTCGGTGGTTTGCACGATGAATCGGAAATACGTGGACATCGTAAAACGTATATTGGTGCAATGCCCGGTAGGATTATGCAAAACCTAAAGAAAACGGAAAGTGCTAATCCTGTATTTGTTTTAGACGAAATTGATAAAATAGGTAGAAGTAATCATGGCGACCCGTCTTCCGCCCTTTTGGAGGTTTTAGACCCAGAACAAAATAGTGCTTTTTACGATAATTATGTTGAAACAGAATTTGATTTATCACGTGTGATGTTTATTGCAACGGCAAACAGTTTAGCTGAAATTCAAGGCCCATTAAGAGATCGAATGGAAATAATTGAAGTAAACGGTTACACCATCGAAGAAAAAATCGAAATTGCAAAACGTCATTTACTGCCAAAGCAAATTACTGAGCACGGTATCACCAAAAAGGATATTTCCGTTGATAAAAAGATTTGGGAGAAGTTAATTGAAGAATATTCCAATGAATCTGGAGTTCGTGGGTTGGATAAATTAACTGCAAAATTGGTTCGAAATCGTGCGCGACAAATCGCAATGGAAGAAAGTTTTGAAGTTAAAATTTCTGAAGATGATTTGTTTAAATTTCTTGGTGCAGGTCGTAAACGTACAAAATACGATAATAACGATGTTGCTGGTGTCGTAACTGGTTTGGCTTGGACAAGCGTTGGAGGCGATATTTTATTTATCGAATCGAGCATAACCAAAGGAAAAGGAAAACTTACCTTGACTGGGAATCTAGGTGATGTAATGAAAGAATCTGCCATTATCGCACTTGAGTTCCTGAAAGCACATAGTTCTTGGTTAGACTTGGATCAATCTGTTTTTGACACACATAATGTTCATGTTCACGTTCCTGAAGGAGCAACTCCAAAAGACGGACCAAGCGCAGGAATCACCATGTTGACCTCCTTGGCATCTTTGTTTACGCAACGAAAAGTAAAAAACAACCTAGCAATGACGGGAGAAATCACTTTACGTGGCGATGTATTGCCTGTCGGTGGAATCAAAGAAAAAATCCTGGCCGCAAAAAGAGCTGGTATTAAAGAATTGATTTTATGCGATAAAAACGAACAAGATATATTGGAAATTAATCCGGAGTACTTAAAAGGATTAAAAATCAATTATGTCAGCAAAATGAAAGACGTTTTGAAAATTGCTTTGATGAATGACAAAGTAAATGATGCGATTCAAATAAGTTAAAAAAAACGATTTAATTAATTAAAAGGTGTTCGTAAAATTTGACAAGGAGTACATTTCTCTTTTGGCATAATTTTAGATATTTGCACAGAAAATAAAACAAATGAAATTAATTTTAAGTATTTGTCTTGTTGTATTAGGAACTACTGTTTCTTTCGGACAAGACGCAAAGTCTCAAGGTATTTTAGATAAACTTTCTACAAAAATGAAAGGACTGAAATCTTTTTATATTGAGTTCAATGCAAATATCAAAAATACCGATAGTGGACAAAATGAAAACGAAACTGGAAAAGGTTGGGTAAAAGGCAATAAATTTTGCGCTTCTTATGGAGAAAATACGATAATCAGTAATGGCGTAAAAACATGGACTGTTATCAAAGAAGATAAATCAGTTTACGAATCCGATGCTTCTGAAGATGATGAAGAAAGCATGAATCCAAAAAAGTTA
>CAMDGP010000189.1 GCA_945897765.1 Chitinophaga pinensis | reverse complement strand
GTCAACGTAAAAACGAGTGATATTATCCATTACTTCATCAAATTTTTGAGAAGTACTTTTTTCACTTGGGTCAAATTGTGCAAATAAGGAACTTGATAATAATATAGAGCTAACAAAAAGAATTTTTTTCATGTACTAAATTTAGAATTGTAAACCTAAGAAACACATTCAATATAAAATCGTGCCTTTATTCAAATATAATCCGTTTTTGTGAATACTTAACGAATTAATCCAAAAATGAAAGACCTTAGTAAACAATTAACTGATGTAAATTCTTAGTGTAAGATCAGAAAAATTGAAATCACATTGAGTTTATGAAAGTCAAAACAACAAAAAAAACGGTGGATAAATACTTTTCGTAAATTGAATAAATAATTACCTTTCTTCCAATTCGTCAATTTGAACTATTGGCCCAACCATACAAATACTTGCAGCACTTATTGAATGATATTTCACCCAAACTTTTTGACTATCGGAAATAGATACAGAAGAGGAAAATTCAGTCAAATTCGTGGGTTCAATCGCATCGCCATTTTCTAATTCTATCAACATTCCACAACCATCTAATCCAGTATAATCTTTGATGGTCGCTTTTGTCATTCCTTCGTGTGATTTAGAACAACTGAAAATGAGAAAACTAAGGGCGGAAAATAGAATGATTTTTTTCATAAGTTCTTGTTTTACGTTTCAAAGTTAAGGCTTTTACTAATTGATTCTAATCTGTTTTTAATCTCACTATTTTTTCCATTTAATTTCGTTCGCTTCTTCCTATTAAAATCAATATCTTTGCAATCTAAAATTCAGTAAAAGATATGTTTGAAAATCTAACGGACAAGTTTGAACGCGCGTTTAAAGTATTAAAAGGTCAAGGTCAAATTACAGAAATAAACGTAGCAGAAACCTTAAAGGAGGTGCGAAGAGCATTGTTAGATGCCGATGTAAATTTTAATACAGCAAAAAATTTCACCAATACGGTTAAAGAAAAAGCACTTGGTCGTGATGTATTGAAATCAGTTTCTCCAGGACAATTAATGATTAAAATCTGCCACGAAGAATTGGTAGAGTTGATGGGTGGAAATGAATCTGAAATCAATCTGAAGGGTAATCCTGCAATTATTTTGATGTCTGGTTTACAAGGTTCGGGAAAAACAACTTTTACAGGGAAATTAGGAAATTACCTTAAAAATAAAAAAGGGAAGAAAGTTTTATTGGTTGCATGTGACGTTTATCGTCCAGCTGCGATTGACCAATTACACGTTTTAGGTGAACAATTAGGAATTGAAGTTTATTCCAATAAAGAAGATAAAAATCCGGTAAACATTGCTTCTTCAGCTGTTATTCATGCGAGAAGTAACGGTTTCAATGTAGTGATTGTCGATACCGCGGGTCGTTTGGCGATTGACGATCTAATGATGGACGAAATTGCGAAAGTAAAAGCAGCCATCGATCCAAGTGAGACCTTGTTCGTTGTGGATTCCATGACAGGACAAGATGCAGTAAATACAGCAAAAGCGTTCAACGAAAAAATCAATTTCGACGGGGTTGTTCTTACGAAATTAGATGGCGATACAAGAGGTGGTGCTGCCTTATCTATTAAAGCAATCGTTAACAAACCGATCAAATTTGTTGGTACAGGTGAGAAAATGGACGCATTAGATGTGTTTTATCCTTCTCGTATGGCGGACAGAATTTTGGGAATGGGTGACGTTGTATCCTTGGTAGAACGTGCACAAGAGCAATTCGACGAAGAAGAAGCGCGCAAGTTGCAAAAGAAAATCATGAAGGATCAGTTTGATTTCAATGATTTTTTGGCACAATTGCAGCAGATTAAAAAAATGGGAAACATGAAAGACTTAATGGGAATGATTCCAGGAATGGGAAAAGCCATGAAAGACGTAGATGTTCCCGACGATGCATTCAAAGGTGTTGAAGCAATTATTTTATCCATGACACCAAAAGAAAGAGCGAATCCTGCTTTGTTGAATACTTCTCGTAAAAACAGAATCGCAAAAGGAAGCGGCACGAATATTCAAGAGGTAAATAAACTCATCAAACAATTCGAAGACATGCGTAAAATGATGAAAATGATGTCCAATCCAAGAAATATGATGGGCATGATGAGTAAATTGAAGGGTATGGGTGGAATGCCAGGAATGTAAGATGGGAGAATTTGACTTGTATCCTGAAAAACCAGTTATTGAAAAAGTAAAAGTAGAAAGTAATTGGGGTTTAACCGCTTTCACAATTGTACTGTTTATTGGTACTTTCTTGCTCATTTTTTCGGAGGAGCTCAGATTTGTTCTTTTCTTAATTGCCGTTCTTTTAATTCATGAATTGGGACATTATGTTTCCATGAAAAAATATGGATATGAGAATGTTAGAATGCTTTTTATTCCTTTGATGGGTGCTTTTGTCCAAGGAAGTAAAGATAAATATTCTCAACGTCAAAGTTTTATTGTTGCAGCTCTAGGGCCTTATCCAGGAATTATTATTGGTTCAGTTTTATTAATTCTTTCTGCAAGTTATCAGTCTGAATGGATGATTGAGTGGAGTTTTTTGTTTTTGTTTATCAATATTATTAATCTCGTTCCGATCGACCCTTTGGATGGCGGTCAATTATTTAAATTAATGATGAACAAAAAACGCGACTTATTTTTAATGGTTTTCGCATTGATCTCATCGCTTGTTTTAATTGGAATTGGATTTTTATTAAATAGTTGGTTAATGGTTGCTTTTGGGTTCTTTATGGGAATCAGAGTGAGAGGGATTCAGCGAAATTATCACATTCGCAAAGAGTTATATGCTAATGGAATTAATTATAACACCACTTATGAAGAACTTTCTAATCGCGATTACGTGTTGATTAAAAACATACTTTTAGAAGAAATCCCAACACTTAAGAAATATCAAGAATTGCAGGGAGAAGTGGATGATGAGGTAATGGCGTCTCATGTTAATTCCGTTTTATTGGCACCCGTGAAGCTTGATGCATCAGTAAGTTTTAAGATTTTTATTGTATTGAGTTGGATGTTTTTAATGTTTCTTCCTTTCCTATTATTATTTTTTGTGAATCTGAATTTCGATTGGTATTTTGAAATGATGTAATTTTCAGAACTATTTTTGGTACAGTCATTGTCAAAGCCGACTACATGAAGTTTATTTTCTTTCTTTCCTTTTTTTTATCCTTTGTTTCTTTTTCTCAATGCGATAAAATTTTTGTTTCAGGTAGGGTGGTTGATACCTTGCGACCTCAAAGTTTCTATAATTTAATGGTGATAAATCGTTCAACAGGTCGAGGTATTTTTGGTCAACCTGATGGTTATTTTTCTGTTTATGCAACGCCAAAAGATGTAATCATTCTCTCAACAAAAGAATATCCAACATTCGAATTTATTGTTGAACCTGATTCTAATTGTCAATGTCAAGTTTTGGCTTATATCGACAGATTACCAAATCAAATAAAAGAAGTTGTTGTGAGACCTCTAAAAACCTTGGAGCAAATCAAAGAAGAAAGAAAGAATTTGGTTCTAAGAGAAACGCGACAAGTTACAGGAATTGAAGCATTACAAAGTCCAATTACAGCATTATATCAAGCGTTTTCAAAGAAAGAACAAAACAAACGTTGGATAGCTGAACAAAAATATAAAGATGACCAACGTCAAGTGGTTAAAGAATTGTTGCGTCTTTACGTTGCTTACGAAATCATTGAAATGGAAGAAGACGAATTTGATGATTTTATCATATTCTTAAACGCTGATCCTGATTTCTTGAAAACGGCCGCAGAAATGGAATTAGTGCTTTTCATTAAAGACAAATTTGAACATTTTAAATTGATCAGAAAGAGATAGAATTGTCAAGAAGCTTATTTTCTTCTATCCTCTAATACTTCAAGTACATCATCCAATTTCTTTCCTTTTGCTTGTAACAAAATCAAGTAATGAAAAAGTAAATCAGCAGCTTCATTAAGAAATAGTTTGTCATTATTTCCTAAAGCCTCAATAACTGTTTCCACTGCTTCTTCTCCAACTTTTTGAGCAATTTTTTCAATACCTTTTGCTTTTAGAGAGGCTACATACGAATCATTTGACTCTGAATTTAAACGTTGAGTAATGACATTCTCTAAGTTTTGTAAAATACCAAATCGAGTTTCTTGCTCCTCTGACCAACAGGTTTTACTACCTAAATGACACGTTGGACCTTTTGGTTTTACGCGGATAAGTAAGGTGTCACTATCGCAATCCAACTTTATAGAACAAACATTCAAATAATTACCACTTTCTTCACCTTTAGTCCATAGTCGGTTTTTAGAACGAGAATAGAAAGTTACCTTTTGATCCTCAACAGTTTTATCATAGGCTTCTTCATTCATATAACCTAACATCAAGACTTGTAGGGTGTCCACATCTTGAATAATTGCTGGTATCAAACCATTCCCTTTGTTAAAATCTATTACTTCCATGCTGTGCGTATTGCTATATTTTGTTGACTTAATGTATTTTTTAATGTTTGAATTTTTATTTCACCGAAGTGAAACACGCTTGCAGCCAAAGCCGCATCTACATTTGTTTTATGAAAAACTTCGGTAAAATGTTCCTCAGTTCCACATCCACCTGAAGCAATAACTGGAACTGAAACAACATTACAAACCATTTGTAGTGCATCAACTGCAAAACCATTTTTTGTTCCATCATGATCCATCGAGGTAAATAATATTTCTCCAACTCCGCGTTCAACTGCTTCTTTAACCCAGTCTATTAACTTCAATTCTGTTTC
>CAMDGP010000188.1 GCA_945897765.1 Chitinophaga pinensis | reverse complement strand
GTATAAGAAGTATTGGTATCAATTCCACCTGCACAACCAATAGAAAGTTCGTCATCATCTTCAGTGTCGATATTCAATAAAATCTCACCTTGTAATAGAGAACCATCCATTTTCATCGCACCTGTCATTCCTGTTTCTTCATCGATTGTGAAAAACGCTTCGACTGCTGGATGTTGAATTTCGTTGGAAGATAAAACTGCCATAATCGCAGCAACTCCGATTCCGTTATCAGCCCCAAGAGTTGTTCCGTTTGCACGAACCAAATCACCTTCCACCAACATTTCAATTCCTTGTGTGTCGAAATCAAAAACGGTATCCGAATTTTTTTGGTGCACCATATCTAAATGCGCTTGAAGAATGACCGTTTTGCGGTTTTCCATTCCTGCAGAAGCTGGTTTTTTGATAATTACATTTCCAATTTTATCAACGATTGTTTCCAATCCAAGATTATTTCCGAAATCAACCATAAACTGACGCACACGTTCTTCTTTTTTTGAAGGTCGAGGAACAGCGTTTAAATCAGCGAAGTGATTCCAGAGAATTTGAGGTTCTAATGAGCGAATTGACATAAGTTGAGTTTAAGGAAATTTAGGATATTGTTGGAAATTTGGATCGCGTTTTTCTAAGAAAGCGTGTTTTCCTTCTTGCGCTTCTTCCGTTAAATAATAGAGTAAAGTAGCATCGCCAGCCAACTCCATCAAACCGTGTTGACCGTCTAGTTCAGCATTCATCGCACGTTTAATCATACGAATTGCCAACGGACTTCTTTTCATAATCGTTTTGGACCAAGCAACAACCGTGTCTTCCAATTCATCAAAAGGAACCACTTTGTTTACCATACCCATTTTTTCAGCTTCTTCGGCTGTATATTGTTCACACAAAAACCAAATTTCACGTGCTTTTTTCTGTCCAACGCAACGCGCTAGGTAAGACGAACCAAAGCCACCGTCAAAACTCCCAACTTTAGGACCTGTTTGTCCAAAGCGCGCATTTTCTGATGCAATTGATAAATCACAAACAACGTGAAGAACGTGTCCTCCACCGATTGCATAACCATTTACCATCGCAATAACTGGTTTTGGAAGCGAACGAATAGCTTTGTGAATATCAAGAACGTTTAAACGAGGAACGCCGTTTTCTGAAATATAACCTCCAACACCTTTCACGTTTTGGTCACCACCAGAACAAAAAGCCTTGTCTCCAGCACCTGTTAAAACAACAACATTAATGTTTGGGTTTTCCCTACAAGTCACTAAAGCATCTAGGATCTCAAAGTTTGTCTCTGGACGAAATGCGTTGTAAACTTGCGGACGATTGATGGTAATTTTTCCAATACCTTCAAAAAACTCAAACTTGATGTCGGTATATTTCTTAAGTGTTTCCCAATTTCTAGTTGCCATAAAAAAGTTTTTGCAAAAGTAACAACATCAAAGGAAACCGGATTGTTTAATTGGTCTTATTTTAGAATAAGTAACAAAACATAAATCAATTAAACATTAACCTTTTAATTCAATACTTAACAGTATAAAGATCTCGTTTAAAATTATTAAAACTACAATTTTTCGGATTGTAAAGAATCGCTGAGAAGGTCATACACAAACGTTCCTAGTTCGCTTTGGAAATAGATATTAAATAATTCTAAGTCAGTTATTTGAGGTTGGTTTTCTTTGTCTTCCTCGATTGCGCCAAATTCTTGTTTTACGATTTTCTTGAAGTATTTCTCCAAGATTTTTTCGTCCTCCCAAAAATCGTCTTCGATTAAATAGATGGTTGGCTCTGGTGTGTTATCGAAAAAAGGTGTTTCTTCTGATACTGTTTTTGCCCAAGCGATAAAGGTTTCAGTTGGTGTGATTTTGATAAATCCGCGGTTGACTAATTTCATTTTGTGGAGATTGCTGTGAGTTTTTCGTCTGTAAAAGTAAACCAAATTGCTTTGGAATTTCTTTTTTGGATGATGATGAATTTATAAGTTTCTGTGTTTCTATTAAATTTCACATAACGCATCAATTTTGGAATGTCCATTTTCTTTTTTGAGTAGAAAAAATCGATGTTTTTCTCAGTGATAAGTGCTGTGAAGAAATCTTTGGAAAGTGATTTTGGGGCAAGAACCTTAGATGATTTCTCAATATCTAGCCAATTATAGAACGCATTTTTGGTAGCTGTTGAATCTTTAAATTCCCACGAAAAATGTTCGATGTTTGTAGTTGAGTCCTTTTGTTGAAGAGTAAAAGCAAATTTTTTAGTGGGTTGAAAGCGATTGATAAAATGTGTAAGTTCGATGGGTGTAATTCTTTCAATCTCCAATAGAACAGAGTCTTGCGTGTAACTTTTTAAGTAGGGGAGAAGGGTGTCTTTTTCAATCTTGGTTTTCAGTACACGGTCTTTACTTTCTGATTTTGGGCGAATATCATCGAGGTTTTTTACAGATTTAGAATTTTCTCCACAGGCATTAAGCAAACGCAAACAAAGAAATAAAAAACAAAAAAATAGGCCATGTATTTTCATGATTCAAAGGTAAGGACAAAATTATTGTTGAATGTTAAATGCTTAATGTTTAATGGTTGCCAATTGATTTAAAGAAAGGAGTAATTTGGAATCAAGTCGGAGAGATTAAATTTGTTTCTCTAACTTGAATTGGAAGTCACTCAGTTTTGATCCAAAACAAGGAATATTGACCCAATTTTACATTGCATCTAAAATCTCAAAAAACTGCTCTTTTCTTGCCAAAGCTAGTGGAATTGCAGAACCATCTTTCATAATAATTGTGCCTTCGTGGCGGTCATAACGCTCAACGTAGTTAAGATTGATTAAATGAGATTGTTGAGCCCTAAAGAACGTTAAACCTGAAAGTAAAATATCAAAATCTTTCAGCGTTTTTGAAACTAAAATTTTCTTTGCGTTCATGAAGTAAAAGAAGGTATAATTCTTATCGGATTCGCAACGAACGATATTATCAATCTCCACAACATGAACACTTTCTTGTGTTTTTAAAACTAGTTTTCGCTTAGCATTCACCTGCATGTTATGCTGCAAAACACTTAATTGACTTTCGTCAGTTTTGCGAGTAATTGTATTTAAAGCATGATCAATTGCTAGTTTTAATTCTTCAGAATCAATTGGTTTAAGAATATAATCCAAGGCACTGAACTTAATAGCTTGAACGGCAAATTCTTGAAAAGCAGTAATAAAAATAACCTCAAAATTCTTAACTGGAATAGATTTTAAGACATCAAACCCATTACCGTCTGGCATTTGAATATCAAGAATAACTAAATCTGGTTGCAAGCGATGAATTGCTTCAACTCCAGTTGCGACATTTTCCCCATCTGTAAAGACTTCTATTCCAAAGTGATACGAATCAATTAATCGTTTAATGAAATCTCTCGTTGGTTTTTCATCATCTATTACAAGTACTTTTTTCATTTTGTAAGGTTTTAGTCAGTGTCTATATGTAATGGAAGCAAAATAGTTACGACAGTTCCTGTTTGCTTCTTTTTGTCCAAATCTTCCATTTGGATACTTCCTTGTTTTTTGTATTTAAAATTAATGATTTCTATGCGTTCTTTGGTGATATTTATCGCCATACTTTTATGAGATTTAATTTTTTTAGTTTTTTGTGCACCTTTCCTTCCTACTCCATTATCTGAAATTTGAATTTGAATCATTGTATCAACTTGCGAAATCCGAATGGTTATGTGTCCATTTTCGATTGTATGAAGTTGACCGTGCTCAATTGCGTTTTCCACAAAAGGTTGGGTAATCATCGGTGGAACCATTGCACTTGCTGCGATTAATGATTCATCGATTTCTAGACTGTAACTAAATCGGTTCTCAAAACGCATTTTTTGTGCCTGTAAGTATTTTTCTAATATCTCTGTTTCTAGCTCAATCGGAATAAATTCTTTGGGTGAATTTTCTAATATCAATCGAATTAAGCGTGAAAAATTGACCAAAAACTGAGAAGATTTATCAGGTTCATTGGAATAAATATAGCTTTGAATTACCGACATTGCATTGAAAATAAAATGCGGATTCATCTGCGTACGTAACAAGGATTGAGACAATTCCATTTCGCGTTGTTTTTGCTTTAATTTTTCTTGTCGCAAGCGTAGAATGTAAAAAATAAAACCAATAATCACTAGACCAATGATAATTCCGCCAATAAACAACTGACGACTTAGTTGCAAACTCTGAATTTCTTCTTCTTTTTCTTGCTTCTCGATGGATTCTTTTTGAAACTCGATTAATCTTTCGCGTTCTTCACGGAGATTCCCTTCTGTCATACGTGCTACGGCTGCTGCTGAATTTGAAATCGTGTTGCGCTCCAAAAATTCCAAATATAAAAACTGATATTTAATCGCTTTTTTCAGTTCATTTTTTTTGAAATAAAGTTGACTCAATAAGTTATAAGTTGATTGAATTTTAATTGATTTAAAACTGTTCAATTCATTTTCTACCAAGGCAAGCAATAAATAGTTCTCTGCCTTTTCCAGTTTATTTTCCATTAAATAAGTTTCACCAATAAATTGATTGATCATTGTGAGATAAATTAAATTTCCCGAAATTTTGTAGTAATTGAGTGCTAAATTAAAACTGGTTAAACTTGCTTGAAATTGCTTCATTTTGAGTTGAATAATCCCATGCAATAATTTACAATTTCCTAAATTATTTTCGTCGTTATTCTTTTTAAAATAGGGTTCAATTGCTTGAATTAGCGCCAATGCATCGTTAAACTGACCTTTGTTTACATAAATTCTAGCTTCAATCAAGGTGTTTATT
>CAMDGP010000187.1 GCA_945897765.1 Chitinophaga pinensis | reverse complement strand
AACGAATGACAGAACTTGCCAATGAAGCCCTAGAAATTATACAACCACTCCCAGAAAGCGCCGCAAAACGTTCTTTAATTGGATTGGTTCATTACACCATAAACAGAGATAAATAAAATATGAAACTTGCACTTTATACCCTTTTATTATTTTTCATTGCTGTTTCTTGCACAGATAAAAAAGTAGAAGATTCAGCTGAAAAATCAAAAACTGAAAAACTTACAGAAATTAAGAACGGTCGTTTCACAGAATGGTATCCGGGCAAGAAACAAATAAAATTTCAAGGTATGTTGACCAAAAAAGGCGACAGAAATGGAAAATGGAGTTTCTATTCGGAAATAGGTAATGAACTTTCATTTACTGTATATGAAAACGGAAAAAAAGAAGGTTTTACCGTTGTTAAATATCCAAACGGTGCTATTCATTACACAGGTGAATATAAAAATGACAAATCTGTTGGAATTTGGAAAACCTACGACGAAAAAGGTAAATTAGTCACTGAAAAAGACTTTGGTTATTCTGAAGAATGAGTAAAATACCGAGCTATACAATTGATGAGATTATCCAAACTGCTCGAATTGAGGAGGTTATTGGAGAATTTGTAAGTCTCAAGAGAGCAGGTTCTAATCTGAAAGGATTGAGTCCATTTACAGATGAAAAAACTGCATCTTTTGTGGTTTCGCCTGCCAAACAAATTTTCAAGTGTTTCTCGACCGGAAAAGGTGGTTCAGTTGTGACATTCTTAATGGAAAAAGAACATTTTTCTTATCCCGAGGCATTGCGTTGGTTAGCAGACAAATACAACGTTCAAATTCCTGAAGAAACAGCTCCAACTGCTGACGAATTAGCCGCAAAATCTGAGCGTGATTCACTTTACATCATCAATGAATTTGCGAAGAATCACTTTATGCAAAATTTGCACGAAAGCGAGGAGGGTAAAGCAATAGGAATTACTTACTTTGAAGAGAGAGGTTTCCGAAAAGACATAATCGAACGCTTTCAGTTGGGTTATAGCATCAATGTTAGTGACGATTTCACCAAAGCGGCAATTGCAAAAGGCTATAAATTAGAATATTTACAAAACGTTGGTTTAGTAAAAACGAAAGACGATCGCCACTTTGATTTTTTCCGCGGTCGAGTGATGTTTCCAATTCACAGTATTTCTGGTAGAGTTTTAGGATTTGGCGGTCGAACACTTTTCACAGACAAGAAAATTGCAAAATATTTCAATTCTCCTGAAAGTATAATTTACAACAAAAGTGAGATTCTTTACGGATTATTTTTTGCAAAAGGCGACATTGTAAAATATGACGAATGCTTGTTATGTGAGGGTTATACAGACGTAATTTCCATGCACCAATCAGGAATTCAAAATGTGGTTTCTTCTTCTGGAACTTCATTAACTAAGGAGCAAGTTAAATTAGTAAAACGGTATACGCAAAATCTAACCATTCTTTACGATGGCGATGCTGCTGGAATTAAAGCAAGTTTTAGAGGAATTGATTTGATTCTAGAAGAAGGAATGAATGTAAAAGTCGTGCTTTTCCCTGATGGCGAAGACCCTGATTCTTTCGCTAAAAAAACGAGTACAACAGAACTTGAAACGTTTATAAAAACGCATAAGCAAGATTTTATCACTTTCAAAGCCTCAATTTTATTAAAAGAAGGAGAAACAGATCCCTTAAAAAAATCAGAATTAATAAAGGAAATAGTTCATTCAGTTTCATTGATTCCTGACCAAATTACACGTTCTGTTTACATACAAGAAATCGCTCGACAATTTGATATAAGCGAAGCAATTATTAGCAATGAGTTGATGCGTTTACGAAAAAACGTAATTGCTAAACAAATTCAAGAACCTGAATTACGGGAAGTTCCATTACCTCAAAATACTAAATCTGTTGATTTAACTGAAACAACAGAACTAATTCAAAATGAAAACGAAAGTAATTTTTTATTTGAAAAAGAATTGATTCGTTTACTATTAAAATATGGGATTCGTGAAGTTCATATTCCAAATGCTGTTGACAGTGAAAAAAGCAAAACAAGTGTAATTGAATTCATCCACGAAGAATTGATTAAAGATGAGTTAAGTTTTGATTTTCCATTGTTTGCGAAGATTTTTTCACAATTTGTTGAAGGCTTAAATGAAAATACCCTTTACTCCTCTTCTTATTTTTTACGCCATGAAGATCAAGAAATTGTCAGTTTTGTTAGCGATGTAGAATCAAACGAACAAGAATTAAGTAACAATTGGGTTAATAAACACAATATTTTCACTCGCTTAGAAAGTGATGATTTGTATTCAACCGTAATTTTCTCCGTTTACAATTTCAAATACAACAAAGTTGATTTACATTTGAAACAACTGAAACGGAGACTTATAAAGGAAACTTTTGAAGATGATGATTTGTTACTATTGCTTTCGGAACAAATGGCTTATGAACGAGTTAAGAAAGCCTTTTCCGAAAAACTCGGTCGAATAATTTTAAAATAATTATGCTTAGTACAACTTTATTCAATATTGGACCTTTTAATATTTGTCTTTGGAACCTATTTTTCCTGGCAATCATCTTTTTAATTGCTGCAATTCTTCGACGTGTAGTTCACCGCTTGTTGAAAAACTACGCAAAATCAGCCAACATCAACCTTCAAGGTCGACGTTTAACTTGGCTTAAATTAATCAGTCAAAGTGTCTATCTGCTTGCAATTTATGTAGGGGTTTTAAGTTTTAAATTTAATAATAAGAATATCACATTTGGCGATTTCCTTGACTTCAAAATAATTAACTTAAAATCCTTTCAATTAGAATTTTACGATATTTTAGCAATTGTTTCAGTTTTCTTTGGTGCACGAATTTTAGTCAATCTTGTAAGGCTTTACCTCAGTAGGAAATTCAGAAAAAGTGAAAGTCATGATTTAGCGACAGAATATGTTTACATGCAAGTTTCGCGCTATGTGATTTATGTTTTTTCGATTTTATTCTGTTTTCAAATATTAAATATTGATTTAACCCTGCTCTTAACTGGTTCTGCAGCAATTTTAGTTGGTATTGGACTTGGATTACAAGATGTGTTTAAAGACATGTTTGCTGGTGTTGTCTTATTATTTGAAGGCAATATTCGAGTTGGAGACATTGTGGAAATTAATTCAACAGGCAAAAGTGGAAGCAATGAAAGCATTATTGCAAAAATTGTAAAAATAAATGTTCGGACCACGCAAATTCAAACGCGAGATGGAAATGTATTAATTATTCCAAACACGAGACTCACACAAGAGCAAGTTGAAAATTGGAGTCATGGTTCAGAGTTATCTCGTTTTATTATTGATGTAACAGTTGACTATGGAACAGATACGGAATTGATTCAAAGACTTTTAAAACAAGCAGCCCTTTCACATCCAAAAGTTAAAACTAATCATCCAATTTTGGTTCGATTAGCTCGTTTTGGCACATCGGGATTGGAAATGGAATTAGTTTTTTGGGCTGATCAAAGCTGGGATATCAATAATTACAAATCTGAAATTCGCTTGGAAATAGATCGATTATTCAGAGAAAATAAAATCATTATTCCTTATCCGAAAAGATCGGTAATTATTGAAAAATAATTTTTACTCAAAATAGATTAAAATACTGTCAATTAAAGGTGGATAATCAGGAAATTGAAATCTTTTTTAAAGCACCGCAAACTTCGTCAATCTGATTAAACGAAACGTCCAAATGCGTTACCATTCGAATCATTCCCGGACCGAAAGCCATGATTTTTATTTCTTTTTCAGCAAGTTTTGCTATGATAGAATCTCGTTTGGAATGATCTTTCAATAGCGCAACGACTATATTTGTCTCCACAGGAATTACTGAATCAACCCAAGCACATTCTAACAAACCAATTTCAAGTTGTAAAGCTTTTAGGTGATCTTCTTTTAGCTTTTGAACATTATTTTTCAAGGCAAACAATCCACCTGCGGCAATAATTCCCGCTTGACGCATTCCGCCACCAAAAACTTTCCGTACTCTTCGTGCTTTCTTGATGAAATCAGCATTTCCCAAAAGAAGTGAACCAACTGGTGCACCTAAACCTTTTGACAAACAAATTGAAATAGAATCAAATTGAGATGCGTATTCCTTGTAGTCGATTTCTGTTTCTACCAAGGCATTCATCAAGCGAGCACCGTCTAAATGCAAAGGTAAATTGTGGCGATTACACATTTCTTTGATTTCCTTGATGTCGTTAAAATCGTAAACCGCTCCTCCTCCCCTGTTGGAAGTGTCTTCAATGGAAACCAATTGCGTCAACGGAAAATGAACATCATCGGGATTGTTTATCCATTCTTCTATAGCTGCTGCTTTTAAACGTCCTCTATCGCCTTCCAAAATTCGAATCGAAGCACCTGAATTCCTAGCAATTCCGCCTCCTTCGTACTTAAAAACGTGACTTTCTTTGTTACAAATAACTTCTCCGCCTGGTTGAACGTGTACATTTATAGCTATCTGATTTGTCTGTGTTCCTGAAGCACAAAACAAAGCAGCTTCCATTCCGAAAAGTTGAGCCGAATATTCTTGTAATTCATTGATCGTTGGATCTTCGCCAAATACATCATCTCCGACTTGTGCAGAAAACATGGCTTCTAGCATCGCTGCTGAGGGTTTGGTTACGGTATCGCTTCTTAGATCTAGCATTTTTCTTTTTAATATTAGGACTTTAAGATATTAGGACTTTAGGATATTAAGACTTTAAGAGTGTCTGAGAAATGATTTTATAAGGGAATGACTTTTCTTGAAGCGAGATTTGGTGTTTCCCC
>CAMDGP010000186.1 GCA_945897765.1 Chitinophaga pinensis | reverse complement strand
TTAACACATCAAGGAATTACGATAACTAGTTCTGGTTTTTATGGACCTCAGGGAAGAAATTTAAGAATTCCAACTTATGCTTCTGAAATTCATAATCGCTTGAGTTCTTTCGAAAGTGACGGTTTACAAATTCTCAATTTTGAAATGGAAAGCTCTGCCTTATTTGCTTTAGGAAAAGCACTGGGTCATAAGTGTACCACTGTTTGTTTAGGTGTTGCCAATCGACCAAACTATGAGTTTTCAAAAGGATATGATCAAGAAATGAATGGTTTGATTAAATATGTATTAGAACGTATTTAAATTTAGTTTAATTGTTTTTCTATTGCAATATGTAAATTTAGGCCTCTTAATTGTCCTCCTTGTGCAACAATCTTACCCTCTCCATCAATTAAGAAACCAGAAGGAATTGATGAAACATTATAAGCTTCTGAAGCTTTTCCTTCTTTATCACAGCCATGATTTTTCCAAATTAATTTATCTGTTTTTATAGCTTCCTTCCAAGCTTTTTCATCGCGATCTAAAGAGACACTGTAAATCTCAAATCCTTTTGCGTTTTTGAATTTTGCGTTTTTATATTTCAAATAAGCCTCCACAACATTTGGGTTTTCCATTCTACATGGTCCACACCAAGAAGCCCAAAAGTCAATTAAAACCATTTTTCCTCTCAGTTTGGAGAGCTTCACTGTTTTTCCAGAAGGTGAAATTAACTCAATTTCTGGAGCGATATCAACTTTTAATTTAGGATTTGGATTACGCATACATACGGAGACACAACCCAAAATGATGATTATTCCTAAAGTGATAAAAAGTTGTTTTTTCATTAACCGATTCTTCTAATATCAGCGCCAATATTTCGTAATCTCATTTCAATATCTTGATAACCACGATCGATTTGTTCAATATTTTCAATGACACTTTTTCCACTTGCAGAAAGAGCAGCGATTAATAAGGAAACTCCCGCACGAATATCAGGTGAAGTCATGTTAATTCCTTTCAGTGAATGTTCTCTATTCAATCCAATTACAGTTGCTCTATGTGGATCACAAAGAATGATTTGCGCTCCCATATCGATAAGCTTATCTACGAAGAATAAACGCGACTCAAACATTTTTTGGTGAATTAATACTGAGCCCTTTGCTTGTGTTGCAACTACTAAAATTATAGAAAGTAAATCTGGAGTAAAACCAGGCCAAGGAGCATCGTAAACAGTTAAAATTGAACCATCAATGAACGTGTCAATTTCGTATCTTTCTTGAGCTGGAATGAAAATATCGTCTCCTCGTCGCTCCAATTTAATTCCCATTCTTCTGAAAACATTTGGAATGACACCCAGATTTTCCCAACTCACATCTTTAATCGTGATTTCAGATTGCGTCATTGCAGCCAAACCAATGAAACTTCCAATTTCAATCATATCAGGAAGTATTCGGTGGTAACAACCTTTCAATTCTTTAACGCCTTCAATTATCAAAAGGTTTGAGCTAATTCCTGAAATTTTTGCGCCCATTGAATTCAACATTTTGCACAACTGCTGAATATAAGGTTCACAAGCTGCATTGTAGAAAGTAGTTGTACCTTCTGCCATAACAGCAGCCATTAAAATATTTGAAGTACCAGTAACAGATGCTTCATCCAAGTGAATGTATGTTCCTTTTAATTTTTTAGCTTCAACAGAATAAAAATGTTCGCCCGCATCGTAATTGAACTTGGCCCCTAACTTTGCAAAACCTTCAAAATGTGTATCTAAGCGACGTCTGCCGATTTTATCTCCTCCTGGTTTAGGAATAAATCCTCTTCCAAAACGAGCTAATAATGGACCGACAATCATAATGGATCCACGAAGTGCAGATGCTCTTTTTTTGAAATCTTCTGTTTCTAAATACGATAAATCGATGTCTTTCGCTTGAAAAATATAAGTTCCTTTTTCAACTTTTTCAATTTTGACACCCATAGTTTGCAATAGTGCCATTAATTTGTTGACATCTATAATATCAGGAATATTAGAAATGGTAACTTTCTCTTCGGTTAATAGAGGGGCACATAATACTTGAAGTGCTTCGTTTTTAGCACCTTGAGGATACAATTCACCTTTAAGGGGTTTTCCACCATATATTTCAAATGAAGCCATATTTTATTGCTTTTTGAATTTTTGTTTTTGATTTTGGTTTTGTTTCTGTTTGAAATTTGTCTTTTTAACGAATTTCTGCTTGTTATTAATTCCAATTCCCATAGAACGAAGAATGGTATTAGTATTCATTAAATCGTCAGGGTTATCAAGTATTAATTCCCCTTCCGACAACTCTTTCAAATGACCAGCGATAACATTGTTTTCAACTGCATCATTGTTGTGAGAAAGATATTGTTTTTTCATGAAGTTAGCCATAGAATTTTTCAAATATTCCTTTTCATTTGGATCTTCAGTTGTTTTTGCTGTTTCTAAAATCATGGGCGTATATTTCCCATAATGCCCATATTTAATATTGCTTTTGGGGTATTCCATCCACTCAGGTTTCTCATTTAAGACCTCAGGTTTTGGAATTTCATAAGGTGTATCAACGTCCAAATCGAAGTTAGCCATTACGAATAAATGCGTCCAAAGTTTATGACGGTAATCATCAACATCACGTAAATGAGGGTTCAATTGTCCCATCACTTCAATAATTGCTTGAACTGCTCTATTTCTTTCAGAACGATCCACTAATTCTTTAGCATGTGCAATCATGTTTTGAACATTTCTGCCGTATTCAGGTAGAATCAAATGATTTCTTGTTGTGTTGTATTCCATTTTAATTTTCTAAGTGTTTTGCAAGTGCATTGTTATAAATGTCTTTTGCTTCAGAAATGAATCCAAAAGGTAATTCATCAACTTGCAGTTTTCCTTTGGTAACGTGTCCAAGCAAAGTTAAATTCACTCCAGTTTCTACCATATATTCTAAAAATAATTCTTCTTGTTCTTCTGTAACTGTCACAACTACTCTGCCTTGTCCTTCACCAAATAAGAAAGCGTCTTCTCGGACCTCAGAGTCAGTAACAATATCAAAACCTAATTCGCGAGGCAAAGACATTTCTACTAAAGTAACATATAATCCTCCATCTGCAATATCATGAACAGCATTTACATAACCATTTGCAATTAAACCTTTAATTGCTCCATGCATTTGGTATTCTTTCTCTAAATCGAAATAAGGAGCTGGCGAAGCTTTTATTCCGTGATAAGTTGCCAAGTATTCAGAGGAAGCAATGTCTTCAATGTAATCTCCAATTAAGAAAATCAAATCGCCTTTTTGTTTGAAATCAAGTGTCATTATTTTATCCTTGTTTGAAACAATCCCAATCATACCAATTGTTGGAGTAGGGAAAACAGGAACTTCAACTCCGTTCATAGAAGTTTGGTTATAAAACGATACATTTCCACCTGTTACTGGCGTTTCAAATTTCAAACAAGCTGCTGACATTCCTTTTATCGCTCCTACAAATTGCCAGTAAGATTCTGGATTGTAAGGGTTTCCAAAATTCAAACAGTTAGTAATTGCACTTGGAATTCCACCAGCACAAACAATATTTCTTGCTGCTTCTGATACGGCAATCATGGTTCCAATTTCTGGATCAGCATTGACGTAGCGTGAATTACAATCAACAGTCATTGCTAATGCTTTATTTGTCCCTTTAATATTTATAACTCCTGCATCCGATGGACGATTCGTTGTCATATTGCGCGTTCCAACCATCGAATCGTATTGTTCATACACCCAACGCTTAGACGCTATATTTGGTAAACCTAACATTTTGAAACCTACTTCTTTTAAATTTGAAGGCATTTCAATCGAATCAATTGAGAACTTTTTAAATTCTTGATAATAAGCTGGTTCTTTATATTCTCTTTTATATTGAGGAGCTCCACCACCAAGAACTAACGATTGACAGGGAACATCACCAACCATTTCGCCATCCATGAAATAACGAACACGATCGGATGCAGTTACTACACCAATTTCTTCAGCATGTAAATCCCATTTGTCAAAAATATCTTTTACAACTTTTTCTTTTCCTTTTTCAACGACTACGAGCATTCTTTCTTGTGATTCTGAAAGCAAAATCTCATAAGGCAACATGTTATCTTGACGCGTTGGAACTCGATCTAAATGAATGTCCATTCCTACATTTCCAGCAGCACTCATTTCATTAGTTGAACAAGTTATACCCGCAGCACCCATATCTTGCATTCCACGAATACAATCCGTTTCAGCTAATTCCATCGTTGCTTCCAACAATAATTTTTCCATGAATGGATCTCCAACTTGAACAGAAGGTAAATCATTCGCTGAATCTTCAGTAATGTCTTTTGAAGCAAAAGCTGCCCCTGCAATTCCATCTTTTCCAGTTGCTGAACCAACAATGAAAACAGGATTTCCTGGTCCAGTTGCTTTGGCTGAAATCATTTTCTTTGTATCAATTAATCCAGCAGAAAAAGCATTTACTAAAGGATTGGTATTGTAAGAATCATCAAAGAAAACTTCACCCCCAACGATTGGAATACCAAAAGCATTTCCGTAGTCACCAATTCCTTTTGTTACACCTTTAACCAACCATTTTGTCCGCGCTAAATCAATGTTTCCAAAACGCAAAGAATTTAATTGTGCAATTGGTCGCGCTCCCATTGTAAAAATATCACGATTGATTCCTCCAACTCCAGTTGCGGCACCTTGATAAGGTTCCAATGCACTTGGGTGATTGTGAGATTCAATTTTAAAAACACAACCCAATCCATCACCAATATCAACCAAACCTGCATTTTCTTCAC
>CAMDGP010000185.1 GCA_945897765.1 Chitinophaga pinensis | reverse complement strand
GTTGCTGTTGGTGTTGACATCCGCGATAAATTCATGGAAACAACAGGATTGAATTTGACTCCATTCTTTGAACAGTGGTATTTTGGCGAGGGTTACCCTACCTACTCTATTCGTTACCGTCAAGTTGGAAATGATTTATTAATGCAAATTAGTCATACGGCATCAAAGCCAAGTGTTACGCCAACTTTTACTAATCCGATTGATGTTCGTATATTTCGTCAAGGACTTGCAGATACAACGATTCGATTTTCAATAACAGGCAACGATGAATTGTTTACGGTACCTTTTTCTGGAACTGTTACAGGAAACATGGCGATTGATTCAAAAAACTGGATTGTCAATAAAGTTGGTTCAATAACACAAGACAATACTATTGGAATCAATGAAATCGTTGCAGAAAAAGAAATTCAAATTACTCCAAATCCAACAAATGGTGTTTTTTCAATTGGCAACTTAACTGAAAATGCAACGATTGAAATTTACACAATGAACGGAAATAAAATTTTCTCTAAATCGATAATTCCTTCTGAAAAAATAGACTTACGTTCTTTTGGAAATGGAACTTATTTAGTTGAAATTCAAATTTCTAATGGTCAACAAAAACGTTTGAAATTGGTTAGTTTTTAGAAAAGAATTCTTTAGGTTAAATATCAAAGAAAACTAATCTCTTAGCTTTAATTTACTTTTAAGTTTAAAATTGTTTCAACTTTTTCTTGAAAATCAGGATTGTCGTTTATGAAATTATGTCCTTGATTTTCTAAAGAGATGAATTTATCGCCTTTTTTGAAGAATCGTTTCAATTGTAACGATTTTGAATAACTCAACAAATGATCTTTTTTTATCTTGAAAAATGTAAATCGGACACTTTGTTTTTTTGATGTATTTGAAGTTTTCGAAATTGTACTTTATAATAAACGTTGGTAAAATCGGAAAACGGGCTTCCATTTCAGAAGCTCTATTTCGCCGGTTCGAATGTAAACCTGTCCGCATTTCGCATTTTCAAATACAATTAATAACAATAGAAATATTGTAATTATTACTTGAATTCGCCATTGAATAAAGAGTCATGATTAATATTTAAAACCTAATCACATGCAATTCTAATCCGCCATCTTCATAAATTTCTTGCGAACTTCTACTCCATTTACGTTAGAGGTAAAAATGTAAAAGCCATTTATCAATTGTGAAATGTCAATATGGAATAAGAAATTAGCATCGTTTCCAGCAAGTACTTTTTTACCGCTTAAATTCAAAACGCTCCATTCTGGTTGAATGGCATAGTTCCCGGTAAATTCAACAGTAATCGATTCTTTAGAAGGATTTGGATAAACTAAAATTCCATTGTCTTCGATTAGTTCCTCGATTCCAATAGTTGAAGGGGCAACGCACGCACATTTATTTTTAACGACATTCGTCAAAATCACAGCTGGTGCGGTATAAGTTGCTTTTACCCAACATTTTTGACCATTTTGAGTTGCTGTTGTATTTCTGATGCGGATTGTATGCCATCCATCATAAGTTGCTGTTTTATTGAAAACCAAATTTCCTGTTCCTGAAATGGAATCTATTTGATTACAATCTTTATCAACTAAAATTAAAGTGATTGAATTTACAGGTGTAGATGGATACAATTCCAATGCAATTTGAGTTCCTGATTTTGTAAAAACTCTTCCAACAGTTCTACAATCTCTGCTGTTACTAGGTAATCTTCCTCCTTGCTCCAATGATTTAACATTGCTATCACCTAAATCGTCTTCCATTTCCCATTCTTGAGTGATTGACTTGGCTGGACGCACATAATTCTCTACAATTCCTTGTGGTGCCCATACGCAATAACCTCTTCGCCCTTGCGATGCTGTGCCATTACAAGGTGGAATACTCATATCCACTTTACCTCCACCATAAACTGTTTTTGTTGTTGTTCCGTTTGCACCAGAATAATCTGCGAGAACGGTTCCATCTGCCCAAGAAGTTTGAACACCAGATAAATCTTGCCAAGTTGCCCAATTATCAGTAATTCCAATTAAAGCTTTTCCTCCTCTTTCAATCACAAGAGCATCAGCTGCTTGCCAACGAACGAAATAAGCTCCTTCTTTGAATCGTAAATTCTGATGGCACCAGATTAAATTCTCAATATCGCTTCTTGCTGGTAGCGTTGAGTCAATAGTTGGTCGGTGATTAAAACGATTTCCTTCATATCCAATATTGAATAAATCCTCAAAAAACACTTGCGGTGCACCATCAACAGAAAGCGCAATTGCGTGAGCTGCACTATTTCGACCGTCGTTAGGTTCTATTTGCGTTCCTAATTGAGATCCTGAATTCCAACCGTTATAATTTCCAGAAGAAGTTAAAATTGGTCGGAAAGTATCGTGATTGTTTACAAAAGGAACCGTACGATTTCTATTTGATTGTTGAGTAGCAGGAATAGTTCCCATATCAAAATTTCCGTTTCCATTTACCATATTTTGAATTGCACCACGTATTGCAAAGTCAAAAGTACCAGAACGATCTTGAACAGAACTTACCCAAGAATCCAATTCAGATACTCCACCTACCCATTCTCCAACTGAAAAGAAACTTTCTCCTCCACTTGCCCAACCTGCATTGTTTTGCATATTCCATAAAATATCTTCCATTGCATTTGCTGGGAAATGTTTTACGGCATCAATTCTTACTCCGTCCCATCCGACTTGTTTCTTGTACCATATCATCCAATTACGCATACCACTTCTCATATAATCAGTAGATTGAGCTGGATTAAAGGTAGCATTAGAACTTAATCCATAAGCGTTGCTTTCATAAGATACATCGGGTCCCCAATAAGGAGAATTAATTTCATTTGTGCAACAAACATTTGAATTATTTGGATAGAAATTTTGCCAGTTTTTTGGAAAACGACCTTCTCTTGAAAGATAGTTCGTAGTAGATTCTGAAGTTCCTGGACTTCCGTAAGAAGTATAACGAAAGTTTTTAAATTTAGCAGTTGAACCATCATCCATTGCAGCTGGGTCAGCACCTCCAGCTCCAGTTGCACTTCCTGCATTAGTTACGTGATTTAGAACTATATCTTGTATTACATCAATTCCATTGGCTTTCATTACTGCTACCATTCGTAATAATTCATCTTTATCACCAACGCGTGTTTTTAAAGAATTTTTTTGCCATTTGTCCCCTAAATCATAGTGATCAAAAGGAGAATATCCTACACTGTTTGTTCCAGCATTTTTAATTGTAGGTGGTATCCAAACAGCATCAACACCCATATCTTTTAGTCTAGGAGCAAGTTCTGCTAGATAATTCGCCCATCCATTTGGATAATTAGAATTCCAATAATCCCACCAAAATCCTTGAAGGACAACTTGACGATTTGTTGGATTTACTTGTGCATTTGACGCTTGCAAAAAAGCAATTAGAACAAATACGGATAGCAAAATTCTTTTCATTTCTTAAAATTTAAACGGTTTGTGTTGTCAAATTAATTGTTCTTTCCTCTGCTGCATTCAAAATGATTTTATCTGTTAAAACATTCATTTCCAAGGATAAATCACCCTTATTTTTAATTTTTATTTCAGATTGAGAAACAGCTATTATGATGGGATTGTTCTTATAAAGAATTTGAAATTTATAAGATTGCCAAGCTTCAGGAATTTTCGGGTCAATACTTAATCCATTTTCATAGATTCTAACCCCTGCCATACCTTCCACCACACTCATCCAAGTACCTGCCATTGAAGTGATATGTAAACCTTCATCAGCTTCGTGATTGTAATCGTCTAAATCTAAACGAGAAGTACGTAAATACAACTCGTAAGCCTTTTCCATATTTCCAATCTTAGCAGCTAGAATTACGTGAACACAAGGCGACAAGGAAGACTCATGAACTGTTTTTGGTTCGTAAAAGTCAAAATTTTCTTTTAATGTCGCAATATCAAAATGATCTTCAAATAAATAAAGGCCCTGCAGCACATCTGCTTGTTTGATGAAAATAGAACGTAATATACGATCCCAAGACCAATTTTGATTAATAGGTCGCTGATTTTCAGGAATATCGTTTGCTGACAATTGTTCTTTGTCCATAAAACCGTCTTGCTGTAAGAAAACATTTGTTCCTTCAAGTGTCGGGAAATAAACATTATCAATGATATGCTGCCATTTATCTTCTTCACCAGTAGTTAAAACTGATTGCGATTCGTTGCGAACTTGAGTATCAACTTCTAATGCATATTGAATACACCATTTTGCCAAGTAATTTGTATACCAATTATTGTTAACATTGTTTTCGTATTCATTTGGACCAGTAACACCGAGCATTACATACGCTTTTTTACTTTCCGACCAATTAAAACGTTGCGCCCAAAAACGAGCGATTCCAACTAAAACTGGACGACCATATTCAGCTAAATAAGAAACGTCTCCTGTGTGGCGGATATAATTGTAAATTCCAAAAGCAATTGCACCATTTCGATGGATTTCTTCAAAGGTAATTTCCCATTCATTGTGGCATTCCTCGCCATTCATTGTAACCATTGGAAACAAAGCTGCTCCATCTGTAAATCCTAATTTAGTAGCATTTTCAATCGCTTTTTCTAAGTGATTATATCTATAAATCAATAATTGTTTTGAAATCTCTGGCGACGAAGTTTTTAGATAAAAAGGCAAGCAGTAAGCTTCTGTATCCCAATAAGTTGCGCCACCGTATTTTTCACCAGTAAATCCTTTTGGGCCAATGTTTAATTTTGCGTTTTTTCCCGTGTAAGTCTGATATAGCTGGAAAATATTAAAACGAATTCCTTGTTGCGCGGCTGTATCTCCTTCG
>CAMDGP010000184.1 GCA_945897765.1 Chitinophaga pinensis | reverse complement strand
TTTTTCTTTCACCAACCCCTCTAATTTAGAAAATTCATCCTACGAATTTCCATCAGAAAATATTGCTGGGTTTGTAGAAAACATTCTTTTCTTAAATGACGATTGGCGTTTTAATTTCGGAATGCGTTATGAGTACATCACAAGTTCGTCTGAAGGATTCTACAAACAATACGTGATTCATCCTGTAAACTTCGATACAATTGCTATTTACACCAATCAAAGTGAGCGTTTTGTAAAGCGAAGTTTGCCTCTGTTCGGCTTTGGTCTATCGAAAAAAATAATGAAAAGAGGAACAATCTACGCTAATGCAACCCAAAATTACAGAGCGATTAATTTCACTGACATTCGTGTTACGAACCCAAATTTTATCGTTGATACCCTAATGAAAGATGAATACGGTGTAACCGTTGAGCTAGGCACAAGAGGTTTGCTTTCTAATTTTTTCATCTACGACATTGCTTTGTATTATTTGTATTACGGTGATAAAATTGGACTTGCACCAAAGTTGGGAACTATTTACAAGGAGCGCACAAACATAGGTGATGCACGTAATATGGGAATTGAAATTTTTGCCGAAATTGATTTCCTTAAAATGCGCGACGAAAAAGCAAAAAATGGTCTTTCTTGGTTTGTAAATGCAGCTTACACCAACGCTGTTTATATTCGTTCAAGAGAATCTTCTTACGTAGGAAAACAAGTGGAATATGTAAGCCCAATTATTGTGAAATCAGGACTAAAGTTCAAAACAGCCAAACTCATAATGCAAATTCAAGGTTCGTTTAATAGTGCACAATTTACAGACGCTACTAATTCAGTAGAACCCTCAGGTGATGCTGTCATAGGACAAATTCCAGCTTATTTTGTTGGTGACTTTTCAGGAAGATACGACGTGAGCGAACTATTCAAAATCGAGCTCGGAGTGAATAATTTCACCAACTCAAAATACTACACACGTCGCGCTGTTTCTTATCCAGGTCCAGGAATTCTACCTTCAGATGGAATCAATGCCTATTTGACTTTACAATTTCAGTTGACGGCTGGGAAAAAGAAATAGATTACACCTAAAGCAACCTAACAAATGGAATTTATTATTTCAATTTTCTTTTTGAGGAGAAATATAGTAGTTTTCAAAAGGTGGTGGTGGTGAAGTAATTCAAGGACGTTTAATACCATAATTTATGTTTTCCGTTTGGAATATTTGTTTTAATCAACATTCATCCAATCTTGCCAAAACATCTAGCAAAAATTCATTGAGTTTGGAAAAAGCAAACCATTTTTTTCCTAAATCCTTTAGTGAAGCACCAATATGATATAATTCTTTATTGTCAATAATAAGAAATCGGTCGTGAGCAGTTTTCATTATTCTAATTTCGATTGTTGGATATTGCTCGTTGTACTTTGCTAAATCTAATTTCAATTGTGCAGAAATACTTTGACTGTAAATAATTGCATTACATGCTGGATTCATTTTGGATAACATCATTAAAGTTGTTTCGTCAACATAGTTGTCAATTAAAATAATGGACTTTTTTGCACTTTTAATCAATGCGTTAGCAAAAACATAAGCATCGAATAATTGTCCTTCGAAAAAGATGCCTTTTGTGTAATTCAGTGTTTTGGATTCAAGTGATTTAAGTATCTCTTCTAACTTGCTGTCAAAGTGAATTTGCTTTTCTTCAATTTGTAATAATCTATTCAAAAAAGTGTGATTTTGATTCAATGTATGTCGCATTTTCACAAATGCCCTAAAGATAGAAATACTAATATTTGCTGCCTTTTTAGTTTTTATAACCCCTGATAATGCGGCGACACCTTGTTCTGTGAATACATAAGGATTTGAACCACCAAAAAACTTTCTCGAAGGTATCGCATTTTGCGATACCAATAAATCAACTTCAAAATCATTTAATTGAAATGTAAAATCATCGGGAAATCGTTCTGGATTTCTTTTTACTTGTTCTCTCAAGCGTATAGTTTTTATCTCATAAAATGTAGCCAAGTCTTTATCAAGCATAACTTGAACACCTCGAAAAGATAGAATTTTTGATTCTATTTCAGTTATTTTAATTAATTCCATTTAGTAAGTAACTTAAATCTAATATTTAAAGTTAAGAAATATTATGATTATATACTAATCTAAATTTTGATTGTTTTTTCGTATATTACCAAGTCTGAATTTCGTTTCCGATCCCGCAGTAGAAATTTATAATAAGGAATTAAAACGCCGTTAGAGAATCTATTTATTCTTCAACAAAGCGATTACCTCATCTTTTTCTTTCAATAATTGCTTGTAAAGATTTTCAACTTTTTCGATTTCAGTGTTATTATAAGCGACAAATTGTCCTCCTTGCTGATATTGGCTGTAGTTATTAAAAATAAGGTTTTCATTAAAAGCCAAAAGTTGGCTTATGTTTATAGAAAGCACTTTAGAAATACTAACTAAAGTTTCAAACTTTGGAGATAATTCTCCCTTTTCAATTCGGCTGATTGTTTTCTGATCTACTTTAATTTCATCAGCAAGATTTTGTTGCGAAAAGCCTTTTAATTCTCTAATTTTTCTTACGTTTTCTCCAAGCTCTTGATTTGTCATGCCTAAAATAGTTTTAATGCGCCTAAGTTAGGAATAAATATTACAATAAACGGTCTTTTTATTTAAGCGCGAATTCACTCGAGTAAACTGCTTTTATTTCTCTAGTTTGAAAATAGTAATCGCTAAAATGAAATTGATTCCAAGTAACGGAGTAATCAAGTTTTAGTTGAATTAAATCGGTTTCATCGTTGCAACAATCATCTTTTTCATTCTCCTCTGATTGGCAGCAAGGGGGTAAGTCTGATTGCTCATTTTCACAATGATTCTCCGTATTTATGAAATAAGAACGAAATATTCCATCTTCTTTACAAGCATGAGTAAACACAGGAATTCCAATGTTTCCTATAAAAAGAATTAAAGTAAAGAAGAAAATGATAATTCCTTTAATCATGCGACAAAGGTCAAGAAAGAAATTGAAGGAACAAAAAAAGGGATTCCGAAACGAAACCCCTTCAATTTGAGATAATTAAAATTTATTTTTTAACGAATTTTTTTACTTGAACTCCTTTAGCATTTTGAAGTTTTACAAAGTAAATTCCTGCGCTAAATGAAGAAATATCAAGTGTTTTTGAGTTAGCATTATTAACTAAAACCTCACCACTTACATTCATTACTGAATAGTTGAAATCACCTTCCGTGTTGATATTTAATACTTGATCTGCTGGATTTGGAAATAAATCAAACGTTCCGATGTTGTTTTCAGCTAAACCAATGTAGTCATTTGGCATATCTTTAGACAAAACCAAAGTGCTTTCATTGTTGATTAAAGCAGAAGTCAATTTAATAGAAACAACAACAAAAATTGGAAGATTTGAGGTTGTGTAATCATAATATTCATACCACTCACGAATTAAAGTAATTGGTTGTTCACCAAAAATTGCGTTAAAAATAACTGTGTTTAACGTATCTGTGATGTAATATCTGATTACGTTTGTGTAGTCATTTTGTTGTAATTTCAACGTACCAACACCATCAATTGTTGAGTAAGAACCACCGTTAGCAACAGTATCAATTGGAACAAGAGGATTTGCACTTATAATTCCACCATCAATAGCATCGTTTAATTCGTCATTTAAAGCAAATGGATAGTTGTTTAACTTTTGATTATCTAAATTCCAATTTACAAATACTTCTCCTAAACTTGGTTCTGAGAAAATATTTCCTTGTGATGTACGCTCAGATGATGATGAACTGTAATAAGTTGTTAATAAATTATCAATGCTGTATTTTTTTGTGGCTCCAACAAAAATCGAATCAACAGATTCTGGGTCAACCGCTTCAACAGATAATGTTTTCGTTAATTCTTGAACACCTAATAAATCACTGTAATCCCAAGTAACGCCTGTTCCAGTAACATTTTCATATAGAACAGTGTTTGAGTCACATAAATAAAGTGTAGCTGTTGCTCCGATAACAGGATTGTTTGCTTCTGTCATTTGTGCAAAAGAAAACAAGGGTAAAAAACTTAAAGCAAGTAAAGATTTTTTCATAGAATGATGTTTTAATTGATGAATTGAACTGAGTTAATTTAATCAGCTGGTTAAAATTACAAAAATTATATTTTTAGTTGTGTTAAAATCAGAATCTTATTCAATTATTAATGTAAAATGTCCGTGCCCCCTTGTGGTTTCATTGTAATTATCTACTAATTCGTATTTATAGAAATAAACTCCAGCGCTTGCCTTCTTTCCATTCACAGTTCCATCCCACGATTCATTTGGTTCTTTTAATTCAGCAATAACATTTCCCCATCGATTGAAAATAAGGACATTCGAGGAAACTGCATTTTTTGTTTGAACAGACCACGTTTCATTGGTATTATCACCAGTAACCGTAAAGACATTTGGGACAAAATATTCAAGTACTGGAACAATTATCGTAACCGTTAAAGAATCACTACTATTACAAAATCCATTACTTGCAGTAAGTGTAACGGTATAAATTCCTTGATTCAGGTAGGTTTCATTTTGGTCAGCTATGTCGGGCGTTGTAATTTGAGATCCATTTCCAAAATTCCAACTGTAGTTTGTTGCATTGGTACTAGAATTAGAAAAAGTAATTGTCGTACCAGGAGGAGCAACTAATGCGTCTGCAGAAACATTAGCAGTTGGAATTGGTAGAACTAAAACAGTTACCTCATCTGTGTTTTGACAATTATTAGCATCCGTACCCTCAACAGTATAAGTTGTAGTTAGAGCAGGTGAAACTGTTTGTCCATTCGTAAGGGTTGGAGTCCAAATATAATTTGTTCCTCCAGA
>CAMDGP010000183.1 GCA_945897765.1 Chitinophaga pinensis | reverse complement strand
AATTGAAGCATGACCTATTTAGAGAAATTATTAGAGGGTATTGTAGTGGAATGGAAGAATCTTGATGAAGTTACTATTTCGATAAAAACAGGTTTAAATCCACGTCAAAACTTTAAGTTAAATACTACTAATGCTACTAATTATTATGTAACTGTTAAAGAAATTACTTCAGGTAAAATAAGGTTTAGTGAAAAAACAGATATGATTGATAATCAGGCTGTAGAGATTATTCAAAATCGCTCTAAACTTGAAAAAGATGACGTTTTATTTTCTGGAATTGGAACTATTGGAAAAGTTGCAATCGTTGATATTCCTACTGATAATTGGAATTGTTCTGAAAGTGTTTTCTTAATCAAGCCAAACATTAATTTAATTGAACCAAAGTATTTAATGTATTTTCTTGGATCTAAAGAAAGTAAAGAACAATATGAACGATCAGCAGTTGGTAGTACATTACGTGGAGTGAGAATGGAAACATTAAAAAACCTCCAAATCCCCATCCCACCCCTAGAAATTCAACAAAAAATAGTTGCTATTCTAGATACTTTAACCGAAAATACAACTGTACTAAAAGCAGAACTTACAACAGAGCTTACAGTTCGTAAAAAACAATATGAATTTTATCGAGGAAAACTTTTAAATTTTGATGAAAGAACTATTGATTGGCTAACTTTGGGTGAGGTATGTGATGTTTTTACTGGTGGTGAACCTCCTGAAAACAGTGTAAAAGGATCTTCGAATAACGAAATCTTCAAGTACCCTATCTTTGGAAACGGAGTAGAAGTTTATGGTTATGCAGACACATATAGAATTGATAAAGATGCAGTTACTATTTCATCTATTGGTGCAAACACTGGTACAATTTACTTTAGAAAAGCATATTTCACTCCCATAATAAGATTGAAAGTTGTGATTCCCAAAACTGATAATCTATTGCCTAGATTTTTATTTCACTATCTCGTTTCAATAAATATAACCAGTAAAAGTTCGAGTGTGCCGAATATGAATGCATCTGATGTTAAGAAAATAAAAGTACCTATTCTTCCTATTATAGAGCAAGAAAGAATTGCAAACATTCTCGATAAATTTGATACCCTAACAGCTTCAATCAGCGAAGGCTTGCCAAAAGAAATTGAATTGCGCAAAAAGCAATATGAATACTATCGTGATATGTTGTTATCATTTCCCAAATAATAAACCGTATGAGCACCTTCAATCCCATTGCAGAAACAAACAATTTTATAGTTCTAGACAAATTCAATAAATATTCAGAAGTAAACGAGCCTTCATCCGTTTATCAATCTGAATCAGCATTAGAACGAGAGTTTATTGAAGACCTTAAAAATCAGGGTTATGAATTTCTTTCTAATCTAACCAGTATTGAAGCAATGTTTTCCAACGCAAGAGTGCAATTGCAGGAACTCAACAATATGGAGTTTTCAGATAGCGAATGGATGCGCTTTCGTGATGAATTTTTAGATAAGCCAAGCGACAACATCATTGAGAAATCACGTAAAATTCACGAAAACTATATTTATGATTTTACTTTCGATGATGGACATATCCAAAACATCTATTTAGTTGATAAAAGAAATATAACCAGAAACAAAGTACAAGTAATTACCCAATTTGAACAAAAAGGATCACATGCCAACCGCTACGATGTCACAATCTTAGTAAATGGTTTACCTTTCGTTCAAGTTGAATTAAAGAAAAGAGGTGTTGCAATTCGTGAAGCATTCAATCAGGTGCACCGCTATTCGAAAGAAAGCTTCAATAGCGATAACTCATTATTCAAATACCTTCAAATCTTTGTTATCTCCAACGGCACTGACAGCCGTTATTTTGCAAACACAGTAAAACGAGACAAGAACAGTTTCGACTTCACAATGAACTGGGCAAAGGCAGATAACACGCTCATTAAAGATTTAAAAGATTTCACAACTACCTTCTTCCAAAAAAACACTTTACTTAACGTTCTACTTAATTACTCGGTTTTTGACACAAGCGATACCTTGCTAGTAATGAGACCTTACCAGATTGCAGCAACAGAAAGAATGTTGTGGAAAATAAACAGTTCATACCTTGCAAAAAACTGGTCTAAAAACGAAAGTGGTGGTTATATTTGGCATACAACAGGTTCAGGAAAAACATTAACAAGTTTCAAAGCAGCACGATTAGCCACAAACCTAGATTTCATTGATAAAGTTTTCTTTGTTGTTGATAGAAAAGATTTGGATTACCAAACAATGAAAGAATACCAACGCTTTTCACCTGATAGCGTGAATGGTTCTGACAGCACAGCAGGTCTAAAACGAAACATTGATAAAGACGATAACAAAATTATTGTTACAACGATTCAGAAGCTAAACAACCTGATGAAAACGGAGGGTGATTTGGCTATTTATCAAAAGCAAGTCGTTTTCATTTTTGATGAAGCTCACCGTTCTCAATTTTGAGAAGCACAAAAGAATCTTAAAAAGAAATTTAAGAAATACTATCAATTTGGTTTTACAGGAACTCCAATTTTTCCAGTAAATGCCTTGGGTGCTGAAACAACAGCTAGTGTTTTCGGTCGTGAACTCCATTCTTACGTAATAACCGATGCCATTCGTGATGAAAAAGTTCTAAAATTCAAAGTTGATTACAACGATGTCCGCCCTCATTTTAAGAGCATTGAAAAAGAACAAGATGAAATAAAATTAAACGCAGCAGAAATGCAAAAAGCATTCCTTCATCCAACGCGTATTAAAGAAATTTCACAATACATTCTCAATAATTTCAGAAACAAAACACACCGCAACCAAGGAGGTAATAAAGGCTTTAATGCAATGTTTGCTGTTAGTAGTATTGATGCTGCAAAGTGCTTTTATGAAGAATTGAATCGCTTACAAAAAGACAGAGATAAACCTCTAAAAATTGCTACCATTTTTTCCTTTGCTGCAAACGAAGAACAAAGCGCAATAGGAGAAATATCAGAAGAAAGTTTTGAGCCATCAGCTATGGACTCAAGTGCAAAAGAGTTTTTATCCAAAGCATTAGATGATTACAATACAATGTTCAAAATGAATTTCAGTATTGATAGCAATGGATTTCAAGACTATTACCGTGATCTTGCAAAACGTGTCAAAGGAAAAGACAATAAAAAAACATTATTGCCAGAAGAAACAGTTGATTTAATAATTGTGGTAGGTATGTTCTTAACAGGTTTTGATGCTCCAACTCTCAACACTTTGTTTGTAGATAAGAACTTACGTTATCACGGGCTTATTCAAGCTTTTTCAAGAACAAACCGAATTTATGATTCAACTAAGACTTTTGGGAACATCATTACATTCCGAGATTTAGAGACATCTACAATAGAAGCAATAACTTTATTTGGCGACAAAAACACCAAAAACGTTGTTCTTGAAAAAAGCTACAAAGAGTATTTGGAAGGTTTCAAAGACATCGTTTCAGGTGAAGCACGTAGAGGTTATATTGATATTGTCAATGAATTAAAAGACAAGTTTCCAAGACCTGATGAAATAGAAAAAGAAAAAGATAAAAAAGACTTTGCTAAATTATTTGGTGAGTACTTACGAGTTGAAAACATTCTGCAGAATTACGATGAATTTACGAATCTCAAAGCACTTCAAACAATTGACTTCAATGATACAGAAGCAATAGAAAAATTTAAAGAAACCTACTTTGTTACTGATGAAGATATTGAAGTAATGAAAGAAATCACTCTTTTACCAGAGCGTACTATCCAAGATTATCGTTCCACCTACAATGATATTAGAGATTGGTTAAGACGAGAGAAAAATGGCAAAGAAGTAGAAGAATCAACAATTGATTGGGATGACGTAGTATTTGAAGTTGACCTCTTAAAATCACAAGAAATCAACCTAGATTACATCTTAGAATTAATCTTTGACAACAAAAAGAAAAACAAAGACAAAACAACATTAATAGAGGAAATCAGAAGAGTAATTCGTTCAAGCATTGGTAACAGAGCTAAAGAAAGTTTAGTTGTTGACTTCATCAATGAAACAGATTTAGAAAAGATACAAGATAAAGCAAACGTAATAGACACATTCTTTAAATACGCTCAAGACAAACAAAAAGAAGAATTAACCGACCTTATTTCTGATGAAAACCTCAACGAAGAAGCTGCTAAACGCTACATCAAAGCATCTTTAAAACGAGAGTATGCCAACGAAAACGGAACCGAGCTAAACGCTCTCCTTCCTAAAATGAGTCCTTTAAACCCGCAGTATTTGACAAAAAAGCAAACTGTTTTTCAAAAGATTTCAGCTTTTGTAGAGAAATTCAAAGGTGTTGGTGGGGTGATATGAAATTCGGTTTCCGCATACCATCCCTATCCAAACGAATTGCAGCACGCACATCGTGGAAACGAGTTGTTCGTCACAATTTAGGTTTAAAAGCCCCTAAAGGTTTTGGTTGGTTTACAGATCCAAAGAAAGCAGCTTACAACAAAGTATATAATAAAACCTCAAGAGGTTGTTTGGTAAACTTACTTTTCTTGGTCTCTTTTGGTGTCCTTACCTTTTCCATTCCTTCCTGCGAATTCAAAAAATCAGATAATGCAGGTGGTATTTACGTGAAGCCAACAAGCACTGGTAAATTCAGAAAATGGCACGTTCGTAAAAATGTAAGCACAGATAAAAACGCAATCAAAAACCATAATCGTTCACGGTATTATTATCACACCAGGGGAAAAATACAGGCGTAAGAAAAACTAAAATCCATTTGTTATAATTGACATACTTTTATTTTACTAAAAATGAACTAAAATATGATTCAATGGCAAAAACTAGAGATGAAATTATTGTGGACATTAAAAAAAAACGTCCCCATTTAACTGATGATGAAGCTAAACAATTATTA
>CAMDGP010000182.1 GCA_945897765.1 Chitinophaga pinensis | reverse complement strand
TTTAGGAATTTTCCATTTTTATTTTGACGGAAGGTGATATTGTATTTTCTTCTTCCAACAAAATCTTCGCTTACGGCCAAAATTTCATTATTTGGAGACGGACTCCAATCCGCTAGTTCGTAGAATGATTTTCCTTTTGCGCGCTCATTTTCATCAAAAAAGATAGTTTCTTTCCCATTTTCGATTTGCACAATTTGCTGATAATCTTTGCCTTCAATACTTTTTACTTGGTATGTTTTTCCGTTCATAATAAATGGAGCACTTACCTCGTTTGGATTAATTCGTTGGTCAAATTCAGTCATTAAGGATTGCACCAAACATTGAATGGGCTTAAAATACTCATCGTTGTAAGCGTTTTCTTTTGCCAAATGATCTAAAACTGGTTTAGAATCGCGCTCGTTCATCCAATAATAATCGTCGTTGCGCGTGTGATTATGAATGGTTAAGGCTTTAGGTTTTTTAGGAGCAATTGGTTCTTGTACTTGCGAAAATGCCAACATAGGAAAAATCATTAGTGGGATTTGAATAAACTTTTTCATTATTTCAGTTTAGGGAACAAAACTACTTAATTGTAGATTAAATAGGATATTCTTTAAGATTTGTTTTGGAAAGATGTTTACCAATCAATTAGCTAGTTTAAATTGTATTTCAAAAATTAATTGAATTTCCCACTTACTTCCTGAAATCTTATAGAATAATAGTCTATTAAGATTTCTCTTTCTAGTCGTATTGCCTTATTCCCCTGACGATAGTCCTTTCGAACGGAGTGGGGAATCTTTAAAAAAGAGGGACTTTTGTTTATCGATTAAAAGTTGTCATTGGTAGCAGAGTTTGGTATCTGTTTTTTTGTCACTAACTAATTAAAATCAGATACGAAATGAGAAATTATTTCAACTAAAAAATCAAAAAAATATGTTTGTAAATAGCATCGATTTTACTAAATTAGATAGAAAAAAAACTTGTATGTACTACGTTTATATTATCACAAACTATACTAATTCAACAATTTACAATGGGATAACAAAGTTATCATTGTTATAAATTGGGAGCAGAATTGAAAGAAAATAAGTTAAAAACTTGCTGATTGATTAAAAAACAACTATATTTATGTTAGAAAATTAATCAAAAAAATGAGTTTAAACAACAAATCAAAAGACGAAAGGTCTATAATGAAGCTTCATTTATTTGAAGAACAACAGTTGCGTACTGTTTGGGATTCTGAACAAGAAAAATGGTATATTTCTATAGTGGATGTTATAGCAGTGCTTACAGGCACTGACCGACCAAGAAAATATTGGAATGATTTGAAAACCAAACTTAAAAAGGAAGGAAGTGAGTTGTCCGAAAAAATCGGACAACTGAAAATTCAATCTTCTGATGGGAAGTATTATCAAACGGATGTAGCTGACACAGAACAACTTTTTCGTTTAATTCAATCTATTCCTTCCCCCAAAGCAGAACCTTTTAAACTTTGGTTGGCGCAAGTGGCAGCAGAAAGGTTAGATGAATTACAAGACCCTGAATTGAGTATTGATAGAGCTTTAGAACAGTATCTGAAATTAGGTTACTCAGAAAACTGGATAAACCAACGATTGAAAAGTATTGAAATTCGGAAAGAATTAACAGATGAATGGAAAAATCGTGGTTTAAAAGAGGGATTACAGTTTGCCACGCTTACAGATATCATTACGAAATCTTGGAGCGATAAAACAACAAAAGAGTATAAAGTGCTAAAAGGATTGAAGAAAGAAAATTTAAGGGACAACATGACCAATACGGAGTTGATTTTAAATATGTTAGCAGAGGCTTCCACAAAAGATATATCAGTTGCAACCAATCCCAAAGATTTTGAAGAAAGTAAAATTGTTGCCAAACAAGGCGGTAATGTTGCCAATGTAGCAAGGAAGGAATTAGAAGCGAAAACAGGCAAAAAAGTGGTATCCGAATTGAATGCAAAAGATATGTTTAAAAGCATAGAGCAAGAAAAAACCTTGAACACAAAAAAGTAATAAATGATTATATCTGAATAAATTGTTATTTTTAACATCTAATTCAGATATAGTGTATATTGAGTTTAAAAATCAGTTTGATAAACGACCTTTAATTTCTTTAATTGAAATACACAAAGCCTTTCCAAAATTGGATAAACGAAGGTTGACGGAATGGAATAAAAAAGGATATGTCGAGAATGTCAAACGTGGATTTTATCGCTTTACAGATCAACCGATTAATCAAGGGACAGTCTATTTCATTGCCAACAAAATTTACCACCCTTCCTATATTTCCTTGGAAAGCGCATTAACTTATTATCAAATAATTCCAGAAGCTGTTTTTAGTGTTACTTCTATTTCGAGTTTAAATACAACTAAATTAAATTCTTCGGTTGGAAATCTAACGTACAATCATTTAAAAGAAAATCTTTTTTTTGGTTATGAATTAATTGAACTAAACGGACTAACAATAGCATTTGCAAGCCCTGAAAAAGCAATTCTTGATTATTTATACCTTCATTCCAATTTGATTAGTATTGAAGATTTTGAAGGATTAAGATGGAACAAAGAAATTATAAAATCATTTGATATTCAACGATTTTCTGATTATCTTCAATTGTTCAATTCAAACAGCGTCTCAAGGCGCTTTCAACTTCTATTAAAATATATACATGCTTGAATTAAAAGAAATTAAAAGATTTTACGATGTGTCCTTGCATCCACAGGAACGATTTTTATTAAAAGAATACCTTCAATATAAAATCCTTGAAATTGTATTTGCTAGTAAATATGCCTCCAAAATGGTTTTTATTGGCGGTACATGTCTGCGAATTGTTCACCAAAACCAACGCTTTTCTGAAGATTTAGATTTTGACAACTTTAATTTGACCGCCGAAGAATTTAACGATTTGGGACTTGTAATTAAAAATCAACTGGAATTACAAGGGTATGAAGTGGAAATAAAAAATGTTATAAAAGGTGCTTTTCATTGTCATGTTCGTTTCCCTGGTTTGTTGTTGCAATCAGGTTTGTCGGGGTATCAAGAAGAAAAAATACTCATTCAATTAGATACAGAGGCACAAGGTTACAATTTTCAATCAGAAACTTATTTCTTAAACAAATTCGATGTATTTACTTCCATTAAAATCGCTCCTTTATCTTTATTGTTGGCTCAAAAATTCTATGCTGTGTTAAATCGTAAACGAAACAAAGGCCGTGATTTTTTTGACATTATTTATTTGTTGAGCCTGAACGTAAAACCTGATTTTGGTTTTCTGGAACAAAAACAAGGAATCTATAACACGGAACAATTAAAGGAAGCAATTTTAACTCATTGTCAGAAATTGGATATGAATGATATGGCGAATGATGTCGCACCTTTTCTTTTTAATGAAGGTGATATTAAGAAAATAATTCACTTCGAATCGTTTCTAACCCTCGAAAAATTCTAGCGTTTTGTTCATCCTCCTCGCCTATTTAATAATACTTGTTTCACTGACCCTATTTCAACTCAAGGACTTTAAAAATCCCGTTTTTAGGTCGGGGAAAAAAGTTGCTTGGTGGTTATCGGGATTGTCCCTGTACATGCATTACCTTTCTGTAGATCAAGGGCAATTTGTTACAGGAATCATCGCGGAACATGGAATGTCTGGAATGTGGATGATTTGGGCAGGTTGGTTGGGGGTTTTCGTCATTCCAATAGTTTTTGCACCACTATGGCGAAAAATGGATTTCATAACAGACAATCAATTTCTTTTGTTTCGATTTCCGGGAAAAAGTGGACAATTCTTGCATCAATTTCGGGCAATTTATGTCGGTGGATTAGTCGTTGCATTGGCACTGTGTTTTCACCTGATTGGTTTTGCTCGAATTGCAGCTATCTATTTTGACATTTCACAACAAAATGCACTGTTTCTTACTGGTGGAATTCTTTGTCTATTTGCCTTGAAAAATGTGTTTGATTTAAAACTCAAAATGGATGCACTGCACGCCATTTTATACTTTACAAGTTTGGTGGTTATAGTAATTTCACTCTGGAATTTAACAGGAAATAAACAAGCATTTTTTACCTTTTTTGAGCAAAACCCGGAGAAGAAATACTTATTGCCGACCAATGAAAATAGTTGGTTTTCAATGTTTGTTTTTTTAGGCATTCAATGGTGGAGTTGTTATTTATTTGACGGTGGAGGTCCTGAAATGGCTCGTTTTACAGCAGTTAAAAATTCAAGAAGTGCAATACTAACAGGTTTACTACCAATTGCGATTTCATTTGTTGCAAGCTTTATTATGATTGGTCATATTTTACTTATTCTCGGATTGAAAAGCAATCAAATGAACCCAGAAATTCATTACATTGAAAGCGTTTTTCAAGTTATTCCAGAAGTAATGAAACCAATTGTGTTACTTGGATTTTTTGGTATGTTTATTACAACAGCTGAATCCCTGATGAATTGGGGTGCA
Source organism: Chitinophaga pinensis (assembly GCA_945897765.1). GTDB lineage: Bacteria > Bacteroidota > Bacteroidia > Flavobacteriales_D > Crocinitomicaceae > UBA952. The sequence goes on along the minus strand of CAMDGP010000182.1, from coordinate 503 downwards.
TCTTTCTTAACAATTGATGTGGTGAAAGGAAATTTGTTGCCAAACCTTAAAGAAAAACAAGTACAAAAAGTGTCTTTTGCTATGATGTTATTTCTGAGTTTACTAGCTGTGATTTTCGCTTTCTACGTTGATAACCTTCAAAGCCTTGTTAAACTTACTTTTTCAATTTCTGCAGGCGTAGCACCAGTTTACATTCTCCGATGGATTTGGTTTCGCATCAATGCGTGGTCGCAATTAAGTGCTATGTTGAGTTCGGCAGTTTTCACGTTGATTTATCCAACTATTCACGATTTTACTCCTTTGAAAACCTATCCAATGGCTGAATCGCGCGTGTTGGTAGTTACGCTATTAACAACTTTCGTTTGGGTATTGGTCACTTTCCTCACAACCAATCAAAGCGCTGAGGTTCGTTTAAAAATGCTACCGATTTTGGGAAGTAGAATTACTTTCTTAAAACGATTTGCTTTAGCGATTAGTTTGGGAATTTTATTTCTGGGAATCGT
>CAMDGP010000181.1 GCA_945897765.1 Chitinophaga pinensis | reverse complement strand
AAACGCAACTAACAATACGCCTAATAAACTAAATCCAATGACTTGATTTTTATCCATGTTCTTATTTTTTGTTTTCTAAAGCAGCTTTAATAAATGCTACAAAAAGTGGGTGAGGTTTTGCAACTGTACTTTTATATTCGGGGTGAAATTGTGCACCTACAAACCAAGGGTGACCGGGGATTTCAACAATTTCAACCAATCCCGTTTCTGGGTTTTTACCAGTTGCAATCATTCCTTTTTCCTCGAAAGCATGTAAGTATTTGTTATTGAATTCATAACGGTGTCTATGACGCTCAGAAATTTTTTCTGTATTGTAGGCAATTGCAGAATATGAATCAGGTTTCAACTCACATTTGTAAGCTCCTAAGCGCATCGTTCCTCCTTTGTCAGAAATTGTTTTTTGCTCTTCCATCATAACGATTACTGGATCTTTTGTATCTTCTGCAATCTCTGTTGTATTAGCATCTTTCAATCCAATTACGTTGCGCGCAAATTCAATGACTGCACATTGCATTCCTAAACAAATTCCAAAGAAAGGAATATTGTTTTCTCTAGCATATTGAACTGCTTCAATTTTACCAGAAATTCCACGTGAGCCAAAACCTGGCGCAACTAAAATCCCATCCAATTCGCTTAATTCTTCAATGATATTTTCTTTGCTTAATTTATCGGAATGAATCCACTTTACGTTAACTTTTGTGTTGTTCGCAACGCCAGCATGAATAAACGATTCACTAATTGATTTATACGAATCTTTCAATTCGACGTATTTTCCAATCAAACCAATGTTTACTTGTTTTTCTGGATTTTTTAATCTGTCCAAAAACGATTTCCATTGCTTTAAATCAGGTGTTGATTTTTTAGGTAAACCCAATTTTTCAAGAACCACTTTGTCTAATTCTTCTGCTTGCATCAATAATGGAACGTCATAAATTGATTCTGCATCACGTGATTCGATTACCGCATTCATGGAAACATTACAGAATTTAGCAATTTTTCGACGCAAGTTCAAATCTAATTCATGCTCCGTTCTACAACAAAGAATATCAGGTTGAACCCCTAATTCCATCATTTGTTTAACAGAATGTTGCGTAGGTTTTGTTTTTAATTCTCCAGCGGCTGCTAAGTAGGGAACAAGTGTTAAATGAATAACGATACAATCATTTTCGTATTCCCACAACATTTGACGAACTGCTTCTACGTAAGGTAAGGACTCAATATCGCCAACCGTTCCACCAATTTCAGTAATCACAATGTCGTATTGCCCTTTTTGAGCAACTAATTGAATTCGAGTTTTAATTTCGTCGGTAATGTGAGGACTTACTTGCACGGTTTTCCCAAGGTATTCGCCGCGTCTTTCTTTCTCAATAACGGCTTGGTAAATTCTACCAGTAGTAACGTTGTTTGCTTGTGAAGTTGGAACATTTAAAAAACGCTCGTAGTGACCTAAATCCAAATCTGTTTCAGCTCCATCGTCTGTTACGAAACACTCACCGTGTTCATACGGATTCAAGGTTCCAGGGTCGATATTGATATACGGATCTAGTTTTTGAATGGTCGTTGTATAGCCTCTCGCTTGAAGAAGTGTTGCTAACGATGCTGAAATGATTCCTTTTCCGAGAGAAGATGTTACACCCCCGGTTACAAAAACATACTTAGTTGAATTGGACATAAAAAATTTTGTAACTACGGGGGGCAAAGTTAATACATCCAAAGCAAGTATTGTAGTTTAATTTTTAAAATTTGTAAGATTTTAGGAATTAGTACTTTAAAATACTTTAATTTTCAGCCAGTTAAACTAAACTATCTTTAAGTTTTTCAACGATACCTTCAAAACCAAAATTTGATTGAATAAACTCAAATCCTAATTTCCCTAAATTTTCCCTTTTAACAGAATCTTTAGCTAAATCAACACAAAGAGAAACAAATGCATCTTCCGTTTCGCAAATAGGATAAGTTGAAGGTAAATTTAGTCCTTCCGCTGCTTTTGGAGTTAGAACACAAGGTAAACCGTTGCTCATAGCTTCGAGCACTTTGATTTTTACACCTGAACCAGATTTTATAGGAGCTATGAAAATACCATTAGATTTTAAAAATTCACTCGGATTTTGTACAAAACCATTGAAGAGAACTGAGGTTGTTGCATAGTTCTTAAAAAAAATTTCTCCATCCTTGCCTGCAATTTCAACTTTAACTGGAATTGATTTTTGAATTGTAGGATTTAAATCCCTTAAAAACCAATTGATTGCTTCTCGATTTGGCTCCCAGTTATATGAACCAATAAAGCAAAACGAATAAGAAGAATAATCTTTTTTACAAGTCGTTTTTTCAATTGAAACAGGAATAAATCGGGTAGGAGTGGAACAGGTTTTTTGAATCTTTTGTATGTCGTCATTAGAAAGAGAAAGTATTAAATCTAATTGCTTGTAATAAGCTATTTCCTCTTTTTTTAATGCCTTTACTAATTCATTCAAATACCATTTTTTCAGAGGATTTCCTTCATTTAATTGTAAGTCGTCCCAAATTTCAAACTCAATATTGTGTGCTCGTAAAATACATTTTGCTTTACTTGTCTTTCTTATAGATTCTAAATAAACAAGAGGGAACAAACTTTCAAATATGATAATTTCGTATTGGTTTTCTTGAATTAACGCTTCTATTTTTTGTGCAACTGTACTATCAAAAAAACGAGATAGATTGTACGATTTACGTTGAATCAAGTGCTTTAATGCCCCTTTAGCATACAATTTTGTGTCAATTTCAACGCTATAAAATTCTGTTTTCTCCTTTAAATCAGTTGGAATTTCTTCTTTAGAAAATGGATGTTTGTGGGTACTCAAAATGAAATAATCGATTTGCTTTATTTCAGTAATTGCTTGCAGATTTTTCAAAAACACATTCATTGCAAAACAGCCACCATCGATGATAGGAAAAGGCGATTTATTTGCAATTACGAGTGCTTTCATGCTTTCTTTTTTCTTTTAAAAGCATTTTTCCAGCTTTCTAAACTAAATATATTGGAGTCATTAGCAGCAGCGTAAGTTGTCAGAATAGCAATTGGAGTAAAGGAAATTCCAGCAATCCACATTCCGAAGAAAGGACTAACCACAAAGGTTCTCGCTAAATTGTCACCGATACTTGTGAGAATAAAATAAATCATAAATACAAAAGCAGCAATTACAACAGGCGCACCAAAACCACCTTTTCGAATAATTGCTCCAAGTGGCGCACCAATAAAAAACAAAACTATAATAGCGTAAGTCAAAGCGAATTTTCGGTGAAATTCAATCCAGTACATTTTAATATCTCGCTCGTTAACTTGATTATATAGTATCTGATTATCAATTGCTTTATTGCTATTTCTAAGTTTAGAAACAACTTGCATTGCATTTGCTTTCTGTTCGAATTTTGAAAGTACGTTTAATTGAATGCTTTTTGCATTTTGTGGCGCTTCAAACCCACTTTGGTCAGGAAGATTTTTAGGCAGTTTTAAAAATTAATGATTCTGACTTTTAAGACCCTCAGCATAGGATTTTTGAATTCCAGCGAACTTTTTTTCTAAAGAATCTGTTGCATGTTTGATTTGAAAAACATTCATCATTTCATATTTATCTGAAAAGGTATCGTCATCAGAACGATTAAACGTAAATCCAGATAAATTCAATTTGTAAGTACCATGTGTAAATTCCGAAACACGATGCGGACGATTGGTGATTTCCATGTTTTGAAGTTGACCATTGGGTAAATAGTTTGCATTTGTAAGATTTGTTTCTTCAAAAATTCGCCCATCTTTTAAATCGAAAAAAAGATATTTTCCATTTTCTGATTTGTAAATTCGCGCTTCTCGTGCTTTTACTGTCTTGATTTGAAGTCGATTCGTAGGGTCGTGAATGGTAATGCCATAGTAAACACTGTCCGTACCTTTCATAACTTTAATAGCGTAACCTTCAAAATCTTTAGTATAAACTCCTGGAGTTAAAACCGTTGAAATTTTAGTGTTTTGAATGCCATATATTAAGGAATGCCATTTTAAGTTGGCAACTGGGATTACATAATTAGCGAAGTAGAATGTTCCTATGGCGATTATTACAACAACAATAAACAAAGGTCGAATAATTCTGTAAAGTGATAATCCGCTGGCTTTTAATGCTGTGAGTTCATTATATTCAGATAGATTCCCAAAAGTCATTAAGGAAGAAAGTAAAATTGCAAGTGGAAGTGCAAGTGGAATTAAACTAGCTGAAACGTAAAATAAAAGTTCGAGTATCAACCAAGTACTAAGCCCTTTACCCATTAAATCATCCACATAGACCCAAAAAAATTGCAAAACGAGTATAAACATTGAAATGATCAACGTCACAACAAATGGTCCAGCAAAAGATCGGATACTAAATAGATAAAGACGTTTCAATCACTTAATTTTTGGCAAATGTATTCAAATGACTTGAAAGTAGCTGTGTTTAGGGTTGAATCAAGCGCCAAGAAGTCGTTTCAAAGTATGAATTTGTTGATCCCACAATAAAATAGAGCTGTCTCTATCTTCTGGGTAGGCAAAATCTGTAACGTTCACTGCAACAGAAGAAGTCATTGGATCTACTAAATAACTAATTTCAAAATACGTATCAAGACCTTCTTCTTCATCCGTTAACCAACGAAATCTAATTTTTGTGTGTACTTTATGGTTAATCATTCTAGCTTTTTCAACATTTCCATCCCATTCAAAGGAATAAATGTCATCATTAACATTCACATCATCGGCAAACCATTCACTCAGACCACTTGGAGTTGCAATCATATTTTCAAGTACGCGAGGTAATGTTTTAAAAAGAAACTCTAATTCGTATTTTTCTTTCATGTGTGACGATTTTATAAAGTGATTTTATGTTTAGTTTCGCAATTTAGTTAATTTTTTCCAATGGCACTCAAAGAAACATTTGAAAATCAGGGTAATTTTCTTTTTCGCTACCGTGGGCATATTCCGATAGC
>CAMDGP010000180.1 GCA_945897765.1 Chitinophaga pinensis | reverse complement strand
AGATCCGTGCCATTTATGTGTTCCCATCATGTAATCAACTCCTTGACCCATTTCTGTTTTCATAATGATGACAATCGGCTTGCCATTTCCAAGTTTGGATTTAGCGGTTTGCATTGTTTCGCGGATGCTATCAAAATCGTGTCCATTCATCGAAAGAACGTCCCATCCAAAAGCTTGCCATTTTGCTCCTAAATTTCCTAAAGACAACACATCGTCCAAATCTCCATCGATTTGACGGCCGTTATAATCGATTGTTGCAATTAAATTATCCACTTTATTTGCTGCTGCATACATGGCTGCTTCCCAAATTTGTCCTTCTTGCAATTCTCCGTCACCATGAAGTGTGAAAACAGTTGAGTTGTCACCATTTAATTTTTTGGAAACTGAAGTGCCAATTGCAACTGACAATCCTTGACCCAAAGAACCAGAAGCCATTCTAATTCCCGGTAATTTTTTATCCGTTGATGGGTGACCTTGCAAACGTGAATTCAATTTTCTAAACGTTGCCAATTCACTCACTGGAAAATAACCAACATGTGCTAAAACACTATAAAATACAGGAGAAATGTGCCCGTTAGACAAAAAGAAAACATCTTCATCTTTGGCATCCATTGAGAAATTTTCAGGATTGTGTTTCATTCCTTCGAAATACAAATACGTTAGAAAATCAGCGCAACCTAAAGAGCCTCCAGGGTGACCAGAGCTAACAGCTGCTACCATTCTTACGATATCTCTTCTAACTTGTGAAACGATGTTTTTCAATTCTTCATTTTGCATTTTGTGGTTTTTTTTTCGTTTGCAAAGCTAAGTTTTATTAATTTAGTGCTTAATTGAAATGTTTAAACATTCGATGCAACTTTTCAACGAAAAAAAAGTCTTTCAAAAAATCAATTGATGAAAAAAAAACTATTTAGCTTCTTACTGTTCTTTTTAACCGTACAATTTGCACAAGCTCAAAAATTTAACTCCGAACTATTAAAGAGTTATTCCCAATCTGAAATCGTTAAAATTGAACAAGAAAACCCAAACCAATTAAAAGTTTTGGAGTATGCAATTAACCATGCTTGTTATTACATTAATAAACCGGAAAGTAAAAACAGTGAATACCCTGTAATTAACACCAAAAATCATTCAACAAATTTTACTAAACTTGAGCTAAAAATAACTGATAGAACTCAATACTTTATAGCTAAAGAATCGGGTAAGTTATTGGTTGTTAAATCGCTATATGTACTTGAATTAGAAATGAAAAACAAATAAAAAATTATGAAGACTAAAATTCTAAGTTTAATCGCAATTTTTATTTGCACTTATTCTATCTCTCAAATGACCTTAACTGGTCCGGACTTCCCACAAACTTCACCATTAAACTGTTCAGCAATTATTCCAATTGGTGGAGCAGGAACAAACTTCATCGAAGGAACAGGAAATTATCTTCCAAACATGAGTGATACATTAGTCCTTTGCCCAGACCTAACTCAAGGTTCAAAAGTTACTGTTGCATTTGCTACTAACATCGGATTTGAATTTAACATTGACCCAACAGATACTTTATATGTTTTTGATGGACCAAATACAAGTTCACCACTTTTGGGAGCCTATAATTCGGGAACAAACCCAAATGGTTTCTATGTGCAAGCTTCTTTTCTAAATAATCCTTCTGGATGTTTAACTTTAGTTTTTCACTCAAATGCTGCATCTGAAGGAACAGGATGGGTTGCAAATATTGCTTGTGGTGATTTACCTCAACCTTTTTACCCACATATTGAAGCATTCAAAAATGGAGTTGGTCCGAACGTCTTAAATCCTATAGATACAGGCTATGTTGACGTTTGTTTAGGTGATTCTATCCTTTTAATAGCAAAACCACTGTTCCCTTATTCGTTAGAAAACACTAACACTGGATACTCACAAAATGCTAATAATGCTCAATATCAATGGACAATTAGTGGAATTGGTCAATTTACGAATGATTCTGTGTGGTTTACTCCGCCTCAACGCGTTGGGTATTACATTGATTTAAGAATTACCGACCCTTTCCCATTAATTGAAAGAATTACGTGTAAGGTTCGTGTTTCTCAACAACCTTTTTTCACAGGAACTGGTCCTTTAGAAGATTCCGTTTGTTTAGGGTCTAATACCATTTTAATTGGAGGAACAACATCAACAGATACCGTTGGTATTGATATACCAGATGGAACATTTCAAATTGGTGGTGTTTTTGCAGGTTTGACCTTTCTTCCCGATGGTTCTGGACAAGAATATGAAACTAATATTTCCATTTCTGGGTTTGATTCAACGGCTCTAATTACTGGTGCATCAGATTTTGATCAATTGTGTTTAGATATAGAACATTCATATATTGGTGATCTAGAAATTCTCCTGACTTGTCCAAACGGAACCTCCGTTTCCTTAATGAATGCTTACAATGGCGCAATAGGAACTATTCCTGGTGGATGTGGTAGCGGTATTGGCACATTTTTAGGTAATGATACTAATCTAGATGGTGGCGCACCAGGAACACCTGTTATTTCTTATTGTTTTTCCCCTTCATTAGCAACCTTAGGAACAATTTGCGCGGAAAATGCTGCAGGAAACACAATTCCAAATGCATATGGTTTTAATTCTATGAATCCAAATGGGATTTACTTACCAGATGGAAATTTCAATGATTTCATAGGTTGCCCTGTAAACGGAAATTGGACTATTACGGTTCGTGATAATCAAGGAATTGATGATGGTTATATTTTCCAATGGGGAATTTATTTCAATTCTTCACTCTACCCTGAATCAGAAGGTTATGCAAATATCGTTGACACCAACTGGTGGAGTTTTGATCCAACAATTATTTCAGGTTTAAATGGTGACACATTGATTGTTGTACAGCCTCCTCAAATCGGAACTTACAATTATCAATTTAATGTGATAGATAATTTTGGCTGTCCTTATGATACAACTGTTTTTTTCGTTGTAGTTGAAGGCCCGGAAATTTTCCCTGATACTGTTACTTGTAATTCAACCTTCCAAGTGACTGGAACAATTTCTTTTGACGGTGGCGTGTGGTCTTCTACCGATCCTGAAATTAATTTCTCCAATCCAAATGTAGATAATCCACTAATCACGGCATCGGGTCCAGGAACTTATACCGTAAATTTCTTAGATAATGAATGTAGTGGATCAGTAGCTACAGAGATTCAGTTTTTATCAGATATTGCCGTCGATATTCCTGATGCCACGGTCTGTGCAGGGAATAACTATTTAATTTCCCCATTATATTCAAGTAATGGAACATTAGAAACAGCGAACTACACTATAAGCTGGAACAATGGTTCATCTGACACGACTTTAATTGCAAATGAGCCTGGAAACTATGTGATTACCGTCTCTAATGCTTGTGTTACAGATGCAGACTCAATTTTGGTTTATGATCAACCTACTATTTTCACCGATACACTAGCGTGTAATCTAGCTCATCAAATTGTTGGAACTTATGCACCAAACGGTAGCTTGTGGGCGTCTTCAAATCCTGAAATTTCCTTTTCTAACACTAGTGCAGCAAATCCATTGGTAAATACGACAATGGCTGGTATTTATAACGTTACTTTAACTGATCCTATTTGTCAAACGCAGTTAAGTGCTGCAATTGAATTTCCTCCCAATTTAAGTATATCTTTAATTGATACTTCGATTTGTATAGGTACTAACTTTAATTTGATTCCAGTTTTTAATAATGTATCCCCGATTCAAAATGGGTATGTAAATCCTATTAGCTTAATTTGGGAAGACAACAGTACAAATATTGTAAGAGTTATAAATGCTTCTGGAATTTACACTGCAACAGTATCAAACGAATGTTATTCTAAAAGCGCAAGCGCAACTGTACAATTAAAACCATGTGACATTGAAGTTCCGAATATCATTAATTTATCATCAACTGTTGGAAACAACTTATTCTTTGTTCAATACAATGGTATTGCTGAATTTAACTGTTTAATTTTTATCCGTTGGGGTAATTTAATTTATGAATACAACGACCCTGCCGGCACATGGGATGGAAAAACCGCAGACGGAAAACCAGTTGTTGAAGGAACTTACTTTTACAAAATAGTTGGACGTTTTGATGGGCTCGAGGAAGACTTTGTTAAACACGGATTCGTTGTAGTAAAATACTAACTAAACGTTCTAGGAATTTTAAAAGCGAGAAATCAAATGATTTCTCGCTTTTTTTATACCTCATTTTGAACCAAGAAATTAAAAGCACTTTTCGCACTTGGAATATAAGCTTTGATTACTTTTGCCTAAAATAATAGTACATGAGTAATCTAACTTTTGCACAAGACATTCAGCAAGGAATTCCAACTGAGATTCCAGCGAAAAAAGCGTTTGACCTAACCGTAAACCACGCTCCAAAGCGCAAGGAAATTCTTTCAAAAGAAGAAAAAAAACTGGCCTTACAAAATGCTTTACGTTATTTTCCGAAAGAACAACATGCTGAATTAATAAAAGATTTTGCAGAAGAACTTGGAACTTTCGGTCGCATTTATATGCACCGCTATCGTCCAGATTACAAAATGTATGCACGACCAATTTCAGAATATCCCGGGAAATCGGAACAAGCAAAAGCAATCATGTTGATGATTCAAAACAATTTGGATCATGCAGTTGCTCAACATCCACATGAGCTTATCACTTATGGTGGAAATGGTGCGGTTTTTCAAAATTGGGTGCAATACCGTTTGACAATGAAATATTTGTCGGAAATGACAGAAGAGCAAACATTAGTAATGTATTCAGGTCACCCAATGGGCTTGTTTCCTTCGCATAAAAATGCACCAAGAGTTGTGGTAACCAATGGAATGATGATTCCGAATTATTCAAAACCAGACGATTGGGAAAAATTCAACGCACTTGGTGTTACACAATACGGACAGATGACTGCTGGTTCTTATATGTACATTGGTCCTCAGGGAATTGTACACGGAACGACA
>CAMDGP010000179.1 GCA_945897765.1 Chitinophaga pinensis | reverse complement strand
GCATCCAAGTGGTTGGTAGGCTCATCGAGCAATAAAATATCTGGGTTTTGCAACAACAATCTACACAATGCAACACGGCGTTTTTCACCTCCTGAAAGTGTTTCTATTTTTTGTTCATCTGGCGGACAACGCAACGCATCCAGTGCACGCTCTAATTTTGTGTCCAATTCCCAAGCATCCAACGCATCGATTTTATCTTGTACCTCCCCTTGACGTGCAATCAATTTGTCCATTTTATCAGGGTCGTTCAAAATCTCTTCATCCATAAAAGATGCATTGATTTCTTCGTATTCACGCAAAACATCCACTGTTTCTTGTGCACCTTCCATCACGACTTCTTTTACCGTTTTGTTAGGATCTAATTCTGGTTCCTGGGGCAAATATCCAACAGAATAACCAGGAGAAAACACCACATCACCTTGATATGCTTGGTCTAAACCAGCAATGATTTTCATTACCGTTGACTTTCCCGAACCGTTCAAACCAATGATTCCGATTTTCGCTCCGTAAAAAAATGAAAGGTAAATGTTTTTAATAATTTGTTTTCCTTGAGGAGTCGCTTTAGAAACTCCCACCATTGAAAATATGATTTTTTTATCGTCTGCCATTGATTAAAATTTAGTGGTTACAAATTTACCAAGAAGTTAATGATGTTCAACATAAAATCCAATTATAATCGGTTAGAATTAAGCTATTTTTCAACAATTATTCTGCTTCACGAAGCTTCTTTATGTGTGCTTGGGTTTTCTATTTTTTCAACATCGCCAAAACGCACATCATCCATTAAACGTAACTTTTCCATCTGACCGACTTCTAAACTAAAGTAGCCAAATTCTTCTGTAATTACTCCAACTAAGCGATAGATACCTTTTCCATAAAAGGGAAATTTCCGCACGCTTTCTGGAAAATGAACCGTATCAATTGTGTCGCCTTTTTGATCAATAAATGTTCCAAAATTCATGATATCACCTTTTGAAGTCCGCGATTGTTTGATAGCAACCAAATAACCATACATTTCGATTCTTGTTCCCAAGTGCTGAGCTAATTCTGAAGCAAAAGTATGTCGTGGTAAATTTTCATCCAATAAATCAAACGGATTACACAGCGAAAAACCCAGTAATTCTATCTGCTCAAACGTCGATTCAGCGCCATTTTCCTCCAGTATTGGTAGTTCATGTTTCACAAATGGCGTTTCAAATAATTCTGCCGTTTTTGACTTAACCAATTGATGTTGGTGATGAAAATGAGCCTTCCATAGTAAGGTTTTTCGGTCGTCATCAAAATCGCGCAAAGCACCAATCCGAATCAATAAAACCAACTGTTCCAAAGGAATATGGCATCTGCGCATTAAATCTTCGAAGCTTTTGAAACGTCCATTTCGCTTTCGTTCTTCAAGAATTGGTTGCACCATTTGCACTTCTGCTCCAGCCACCAAAATAAAACCAAGGAGTAATCGTTTACCAATCAAGATACATTCAAATGCGCCCTCATTCAACGAAGGAGCTTCGATAGTCGCACCCCAGCGTCGTGCTTCATGTACATAAATTTCTGTTCGATAATAGCCTCCAAAATTGTTAATCGTCGCCGTCATGTATTCTAAAGGATAATGCGCTTTCAAGTACAAACTTTGGTAACTTTCCACAGCGTAAGAAGCCGAATGTCCTTTTGAAAATGCGTATCCAGCAAAGCTTTCAATTTGTCGCCAAATATCAGATGTGAGGTTGAAATCATGTCCTTTTTGGGCGCAATTATCAAAAAAGGTATCGCGAACACGTTGAAATTCCTCACGCGAACGAAATTTACCCGACATTCCTCTGCGCAAAGAATCAGCTTCTGCTAAACTTAGTCCAGCGAAAAAATGCGCCACTTTAATCACATCTTCTTGATAAACCATCACGCCATAAGTTTCGGGCATTATCTCCAACATAATCGGATGTGCTTGCTTTCTCCGCTCTGGATTCCGATGACGTAAAATATACTCTCGCATCATGCCCGACTGCGAAACTCCAGGACGAATAATTGAACTTGCTGCCACTAATTCCAAATAGGTTTTAACCTTCAACTTTACCAACAACATGCGCATTGCTGGAGATTCCACATAAAAACAACCGAGCGCTTTTGCTTTCAACAATAAGTTGCGGACTTTGTCATCGTTTTTGAAATGAGCTATATCGTGAATATCGTGTGGTGGATTCTCCGGCTGATTGTAAGCGATAATATCTAAACACTCTCTGATTTTCCCCAAGCCACGTTGACTAAGTACATCGAATTTATACAAACCAACATCTTCGGCTTCTAACATGGAAAACTGCGTCGTTGGATAAGCTTTGGGAGGTAAAAAAGTTGCTGAATACCACGTCATCGGTTTTTCTGCAATGACAATTCCACCTGAATGCACACTCAAATGCGATGGCATACCTTGAATATAGCGGCTATACTTCAGAACTAATTTCGACATTTCATCGAGTTTTTCTTCCACAAATCGACCTTTACTCAAGAGATTAATTTCCGTTTTTGGCAAACCAAATACTTTACCCAACTCGCGAATGGTGGCTCGATATTGAAAAGTATTATACGTACAAAGCCAAGCTGCATGCGGATAGCGGTCAAACAAATAACTTATCACATCGTCTCGGTCACGCCATGAAAAATCAATATCAACATCGGGTGGATTCTTGCGATAAAGGTTGATAAAACGCTCAAAATACAAATCCAACTCTAAGGGGTCAACATCCGTAATTCGCAGTAGATAAGCCACTAAACTATTTGCTCCACTTCCTCTTCCAACATAGAAATAGCCTTTAGAACGTGCGTAAGAAGTGAAGTCCCACGTAATTAAAAAGTAAGATAAATAATCCTTTTGAGCAATGATTTCGATTTCTTTATCTATTCGATTTTGAATAATTGAATTCATTTCATTATAACGATAACTTAAGCCTTCCATGCATAATTCGCGCAAAAGTTTCCCGTCTTCTTCCTTGCTTCCCGTAAAAGTTATTGGATTTTGAGGTGTTGCCTCATCGCCAAATTTAAAATCTACGTGACAACTTTGAAAAAGCTGAATGGTTCGTTCGACCAAGTCAGGGAAATTAGCGTAGTAGTGCTTCCAATCCTCAAAATTTAAGAACTGATCTTTTTCGTCTGCTTGCTGAGTCGGTTCTAATTTGGACAGTAAGGAATTATAATGAATTGCTCGCAACAAACGATGTGTGTTAAAATCCCGTTTTGAACGAAAAGTCATCGGAGTCAATGCGATTAGTTTACTATTTTTCAGCTTTTTATACTTAAAGTCCAAATTCAACACATCGCTTACTGTAACTTGGATGTATTCGTTTTCTTTTAATTTTTTTGGAACCGCATCAATCGGGTAAACAATGTAGCAACTTCCGAAATGCGGAAAAACATCAGGAAAAGGTTGAGCCTTGTGTAAGTAATGCGAAAGAAAGACATTTAACTCATGAAATCCACGATTATTTCGGGCAATTATGGTGCATTTAAGTTGTAATCCATTCCGCAATTCAACACCTATAACTCCGTGAATAGCTTTCTGTTTTGCTTCTCTAAAAAATGCCATAGCTGCACCAGTAGAATTAATATCAGCCAGAAAAACAAAGGCATATTTCGCCTCAATTGCCCAACTGATAATTTCTTCGGGAGAAAGAATTCCGTATTTTAAACTAAAATGAGAATGGGTTTTCATTGAATGATTAAGAAGTTGTTTTGAATAAAAAAACCTGAAACAAAATTACAACAAATAATTAATTTTGATTAAATTTTAATCTTATTTTTTGATTTAATTTTAATCATTTAAATTCAACAAAAGTGAAACCAAAAAAATATTTTTTGAATGCGATTTAAAATGAAAAATGTACCTTCGTTTTTAATGAAGAGTATAAAGAAATTTCTTGCTAAAATTTTAAGTCAAAAAGCATATTTGAGAACCTTGCATCGCGTTTTTTATATATTGTATGATTTAGGTTTTCTTAAAAATGATCCTAGATTCAAATATCACTATGCAGTAAAAAAAATCATCCAAAAAGATTTTGTAGTTGTTGATATTGGTGCAAATCTTGGGTATTTTGCTAAGAATTTTGCACGACTTACACCTAATGGTAAAGTAATAGCGATCGAGCCTGTACCTCTATTTTACAATACGCTAAAACACTTTTTGGGAAATAAACCAAACGTTGAAATTCACAATGTTGCGCTCGGTAAAGAAGAAGGAATTATCACGATGGTGATGCCTGAATCGGATGGTTTTATTCGAACAGGTTTGCCACACATCGCACATTCGGAAGAAGAGAAAAAAATGCACAAAACACAAGATGTAAAAATTGTGAAAGCATCAGAATTCATAGGTGAAATCCCAAAAATCAACTACATAAAATGCGATATTGAAGGCTATGAAGGGATTGTTTTTGAGGAAATTAAATCGGTGATTGCAACGCAACGTCCGTTTGTTCAATTGGAAATTTCAGAAGAAAACAAAACTCAGTTACTAGAACTATTTAATGAATTAGATTACCTTCAATTTGGTATCTGTAGCTCCAATTTTGTATCCGAAGAAGGAGTTCAAAAAGAAGAAGGTGATTATTTCTTCGTGCCAAAAGAGAAATTAAGAGTTTTCCAAAATTATATTTCCTGATGAAAAAACTTCTTTTCATATTAGCCCTTATCGCTTTCACTTATTCATGTGAAAAAGGAACTGGAAACTTCGTACTCAAAGGAAAAGTAAGTGATTTAACCTTTAATTCTGGATTAGAAGGTGCAGAAATGAAAATTTACAAAGTACCGATTGGGACAACAAGCGAGCTATTGATTGAAACTATTGTTTTAGGAGCAGATGGAAATTATAACATTAGTTTTCCGCGTGAAAAGATGGAAAAATACGTTGTTAAAATTACTAAACTAAATTATTTCTCTATCGAAGAACGTATTTTTTATTCTGAACTGAGTTTAGAAAACGAAAATGTTAGAAATTTTTCAACAGTAGCAAAATCGTGGGCTGCAATA
>CAMDGP010000178.1 GCA_945897765.1 Chitinophaga pinensis | reverse complement strand
ACTGGCAATAATCCAAATCTCAATGCTGATTTTGACGATGTAGATGAAGGTCAAACCTTGTTGATTTCACCACAAATGGATTTAACGAACTACTCAACTCCTTACATCAATTATGCACGTGCTTTCTTTTGTTTTCATGGTCCATTTTTATTTGATGATACTTTAAAAATCTTTCTTTCCAATGGAACAAATTCAGTACTAATAGATCAAATTGGAGCACCTCAAGGAAATTTAATGAGTTATGAATATATAAGTATTCCAATTGCAGGTTTATTACCAATAACGAATACGATGCAATTAACAGTTAAAATTTCTGATGAAGATCCAAATATTAACATAACCGAAGCTGCATTCGATCATTTTAGAGTGACGGAAAGTAGTACTTTGTCAAATCAAGAAATTTCTGATAAAAATAATCTATTAATTTTCCCAAATCCAACAAAGGATTTTATCACAATTTCTGGAGTTAAAGAAGATGATCTAATTCAACTATTTGATATTCAAGGACGATTTTATTTCAAGGAAAAAGCAGATAAAACTTCCTTTAAGTTAAATTTGAGTGGATTAAAAAGTGGTGCTTATTTCTTAAAAGTGAATGACCAGGTATTTAAGATTGTAAAAGAATAAGAACGATTTTTTTACTTCAAAAAAAATCAAAGCTTAGGTTATTACAAAATAGTGGATTCAATTGTTAATCAAGCTATTTAAAGTAAATAATTGATTTTCTATTTCGCTTGAAAGCCATCAAAATACGCCTCTACGCTCCATGCTTCGGCTTTAGCTGCAAACCAAGGTTTGATTTTAGGCCATAATTCACCAAATAATTCAGAATCGCGATAATTATTCAAAGCTTCTTCTGAATCCCAAATACTATAGGTCATAACGATACTTGGATTATTTATATCTTTCAATAGTTTCATGCCTTTACAGCCAGGAAAAGTGGCAACCTTCCATTTTACTGAATCAAAATGTGTGAAGAATTCCGATAACTTATCCTCTTGAAACGTGATTTTAACAATGCGTGTAAGCATAAAATTAAAGTAAGGAATGAATATCCGTGCGAGAACCATCAGGAATAAACTCAATTCGAATAATGTCTCCAACTCTTACACCAAACAATTTAGTTGCGCCACCAGTACTTCCATTAGCTCCTCTGTTTATTGCAATTTCAAGTAAATCGTTACTATTAAAAATCGCCACACGTTCACCCATTGCGACATCATTATAATGCTCCGAAATGACATCAATATGGTAGCTTTTGTCAACATAATAAATTATAAAAGGTGTATTTTCTCCAAAACGTTCAAAATCAGCTTTTTTAACGTTGGTGATAATGTTTCCGAAAGTATCTGTATGAATAACAGTTCCTTGAATCAAGTATTGTTCAATAATTGGTTTTTGCAAAAAGGCTTTCCTGTAAGTGAAAATTGGTTCAGTAAAACTTGAAAGTGGTACGTTTTGGGCAATTTTTGATGCCAATTCAACAAAACAAGTTTTAGCCGTGAACTTTAACATTTCAGGAAAAGAAGCAATTGAAGAAAAGCGATATAACTCATCAGGAACGTTTTCATCTAAAAAAGAACCAAAGAAACCATTATCATTCGAAATAAAATATTGGCCTCTATATTTCATTATTGTTGGAAAACTCATTGAATTCCCTTTCAAATTCGGTTCGCTATCTACTCCGATGATATGAATACTTCCTTCGGGAAACTCCTCAAAACAACAATGTAACTGAAAAGCAGCCTCGGCAACGTCAAATGGTTTAATAGAATGTGAGATGTCAATGATGTTTGCACTAGGCAATTTCTTAAGCACAGCACCTTTCATCGCCGCGACGTAAAAATCTTGTAAGCCAGAATCTGTTGTTAAAGTTACGATTTGCATAAAAAATCAGAATTCAGTCTTCTAATAATTTTTAATTTTACCAAAAGTAATGTAATTCGATAAACCCAAAACAAATACCCATAAAATAGTTGAATACTGGAACAAGAAATTTAGAAATTACAGGCGTAAATCCTGCTGAATTATTTGGTGTTAACGATGCCAACTTCAGACACATCAAAACGTTTTTCCCTAAGCTTAAAATCACTGCTCGGGGAAATGTTATCTCATTAATAGGCGACGACGAAGTAATGGATGAATTTGAACGAAAGTTCAATTTAATGGTGCAACATTACCACAAATTCAATCACTTAACAGAAAACAATATCGATAATTTGATGTTGGTTGACGGTTCCAAAATGCTTTCTAACGACGATGGCTCTGAAACTTTGGTGCACGGAAATGGTGGTGCGAAAATCAAAGCGCGTACGGTCAATCAAAAGAAATTGGTGCAAGCCGTTGATAAACACGATATGGTTTTTGCTGTTGGACCAGCAGGTACAGGGAAGACATATACAGCCGTTGCGCTTGCTGTTCGTGCCTTAAAAGCTAAGGAAGTGAAACGAATCGTTTTGACTCGTCCAGCAGTTGAAGCAGGAGAAAATTTAGGTTTCCTTCCAGGAGATTTGAAAGAAAAGCTCGATCCTTATTTGATGCCTTTATACGATGCCTTGCGTGACATGATTCCTGCCGAGAAATTAGCAGATATGTTGGAGTTTGGTGTGATTGAAATTGCTCCGCTTGCCTTCATGCGTGGTAGAACCTTGGACAAAGCTTTCGTGATTTTAGATGAGGCGCAAAATACCACTCCGATGCAAATGAAAATGTTCCTAACTCGAATGGGAATGACTGCGAAATTTGTGATTACAGGCGATATGTCCCAAGTCGATTTACCGCACAAACAAAAATCAGGTTTGGCCTACGTACTAGATGTACTAAAAGATATTGACGAAATTGGAATCGTTCGTCTCGGACAAAGTGATGTCATTCGCCATGGTTTGGTAAAGAAAATCGTGCAAGCTTTTGACGAAGTGGAAGCTGAAGAAAAGAAAAAAGAAGCAGCAGTAGCTGAAGAAAAGAGGAAATTTTATAAAGATAAACGCGACGAAAAATGAATGCAATAACTTCTTCGGAATTTAATTTTAAAGGTCAAAAAGCAGTCTACCACGGGAAAGTTCGTGATGTTTACACGCTTGAAAATGACGTATTAGTGATGGTGGCTTCCGATAGAATTTCAGCTTTCGACCACATATTACCGAAAGGAATTCCTTACAAAGGTCAAGTGTTAAATCAAGTGGCAACTATGTTCCTTGAAGCAACAAAAGACATCGTTCCAAATTGGTTGATTGCAACTCCAGATCCAAGTGTGGCTGTTGGTCTTGCATGTGAACCGATTCGTGTGGAAATGGTAATTCGTGGCTATTTAGCTGGACATTCTGCACGTGAATACAAATTGGGAAAACGTTCACTTTGTGGTGTTGCTCTTCCAGAAGGAATGAAAGAAAATGATCGTTTTCCTGAGCCAATAATAACTCCAGCAAGTAAAGCAGAAGAAGGACATGACGAAGACATTTCACGTGAAGATATTATTGCAAATAGCGTTGTTCCAGAACACATTTACGTTCAAATGGAAAAATATACACGTGCTTTGTTTCAACGTGGAACTGAAATGGCAGCAGCTCGTGGATTGATTTTAGTAGATACAAAATATGAGTTTGGATTGCGCAATGGTGAAGTGATTTTGATTGATGAAATTCATACGCCTGATTCTTCTCGTTATTTCTACGCCGAAGGTTACGAAGAACGCCAAGCGAATGATGAAGCGCAAAAGCAATTGTCGAAAGAATTCGTTCGCCAATGGTTGATTGAAAATGGTTTCCAAGGTTTAGAAGGTCAAACGATGCCATTTATGCCGGATGAATTTGTGCAAACAATCACCGATCGCTACATCGAATTGTATGAACGCATCACAGGAAAAGATTTTGTTAAATCAGACACTTCAGATATTCAAGCGCGCATTCAAAAAAATGTGGATGTATACTTTGAAAACACTGCAAAATAATTTCTTTTTATAAGTTTATCAATCTCTTCAATTACAGCATAAAAAATGTTGAAACTTCTTTCCGTAAAATGAACAGCATTTGCTTTTGCGGAGAGTGGGATTATTTTATGAACCCTTAGAATGGGTTTAGAGACAAAACAAATACTGCCATGCTTTGCATTCGTGTCCTTTTTAATTTTAGTTAATTGCTCAACTGAAAAAGTTGGCAATAACCTAAAACAAAAAATGCCATTCGTAAATCGAACAGCATTTGTTTTGGCGGAGAGTGAGGGATTCGAACCCCCGGAACCTCGCAGTTCAACAGTTTTCAAGACTGCCGCAATCGACCACTCTGCCAACTCTCCGCGACAAAAGTAGTAATACTTTGAATATTGGCAAGTCTTTGGTAGAAAAAAGGAGTAATATTTTTTGAAAATGCAACTCAAAGAATCAAACAACTTGAATCTGACTCTTTGAAAATGAGAAGATTCCATAAAATGAATTAGCTATTAACTAATCATTAAAAAGTAGAAAATTATTTCTTTTCTTTGGCTAAAACAGACCAAATTATAGATAAAAAAAGCACACCAAGAACTATTAAAAGCGATATGGAAGATGAGAAATGATAAATTGGTGCTATTAAC
Source organism: Chitinophaga pinensis (assembly GCA_945897765.1). Lineage (GTDB taxonomy): Bacteria > Bacteroidota > Bacteroidia > Flavobacteriales_D > Crocinitomicaceae > UBA952. Next base: position 458 of record CAMDGP010000178.1, on the reverse strand, counting down.
ATTTTGACACCAATGAAAGTTAAGATAAATGCTAAACCATATTTTAATTTAGAAAATAAATCAATTGAATTTGCTAATAAGAAATACATCGATCTTAAACCCAAAATCGCAAAAATATTGGAGGTGTAAAGGATAAAAGGATCATCAGGTGCTATTGCAAAAATTGCAGGAATCGAATCAACAGCAAAAATTAAATCCGTTGATTCAATTACAACCATTACCAAAAGTAATCTTGTTGCGAATCGTTTTGTCCCTCGACGAATAAAGAACTTATCACCATGATAATTTCTTGAAACAGGAATAATTTTACGAATTATTTTAGCTCCTAATCCTTTATTATAGTCTTGTTCTTCGTCCTCCTCCCCTGCTAATGCTGATTTAATTCCAGCATAAACAAGGAAAAAACCAAACAAAGTCAACACAATATTTGGACGGAAAAACGTATTCGTTGCAAAATT
>CAMDGP010000177.1 GCA_945897765.1 Chitinophaga pinensis | reverse complement strand
ACCACCATTATCACATAAGGATTTCCGTCAGCAGGTTTGTTATATTCTAAATTTCCGTTTTGGTTAGAATTATTTTCTTCCAAAAGAGAAATGATTTCTTCGCGCAGGACATTATTCAATTCATCCGTCCCTAACACTTTATCACGCGAAACACGAGCTTGAATTCTATCAATAATTTTTAACGTGGTTTCAACTCCAACATCTGATGAAATAAGAATTTCCTCCAAATTATCAAGCACCTCATCGTCGACTTTAGATTTACCAACAATAGCTCGAGCTATCTTAGAAAAAAAAGATTGTTTGGTTTTCTCCAGACCTTGGTCCAGATTTTCTTTTTTTGAGCGTGAAAAAAAATCAAATAGTCCCATAATTGTAAAAAAAAAGCCTCCATAACTGGAAGCTTAATTGCAAATATATTAATAAATTATTAGCCTTTTGTAAACCATTCTTTCACTTTATCGTTGTGAACGATTTCTTCTTTGAAAGTGTATGAACCTGATTTTTCTGATTTCACCATTTTAATCACTTTCGTATGTTCTTTTCCGCCACCTTTTTGAAGGGAAGCCACTACTTTCTTAGCCATGTCTTATTATTTAATTTCTTTGTGAACTGTATATTTTTTCATAATGGGATTAAATTTCTTAATCTCCATTCGGTCAGGCGTGTTTTTACGATTTTTCGTCGTGATGTAACGTGAAGTTCCTGCCATTCCAGAATCTTTATGTTCTGTACATTCAAGAATTACTTGAATACGATTACCTTTACTTTTCTTTGCCATTTTCTTTGATGTTTAGCTGTTTCGCAACAGTTTATTTTAAATATCCTTTTTCACGAGCTTCTTTCAAACAAGCTTGAATTCCTTTCTTGTTGATTGTGCGTAATGCAGAAGTCGAAATTTTTAACGTAATATAAGATTCATCTTCGGGGATGAAGAATTTTTTTGTAATCAAATTTGGGTAGAAACGTCTTTTCGTTTTTCTATTTGAATGAGAAACATTGTTCCCTACCATTACTGACTTTCCTGTTAACTGACAAACTCGTGACATGTATATTTAAGATTACGTGTAAATGCAAAAAGCGGATGCAAAGGTAGTAACTCTTTTCAAATATACAAATCATTAACTGAGAAATCTTAATATTTTTTTTTCAAACACTGAATATTAGTTCTTTGCATTGCGTGGATGGTAGCTTAAAATTGCGTCTCGCAAGAATCGTTGGTCTAAATGCGTATAAATTTCCGTGGTCGTAATAGACTCATGACCAAGCATTTCTTGAATTGCACGTAAATTTGCGCCTCCTTCAATTAAATGTGTGGCGAAACTGTGACGAAATGTATGCGGTGAAATATTCTTTTTCAAATCAATTGCTTCTGCCAACTGTTTGATGATGGTAAATATCATAACACGCGTCAATTTTGCCCCTCTCCTATTCAGAAAAACGATATTTTCATTACCTTTCTTTATCTCTTGATGGCGACGAATGTGATCGTTATATATTTGAATTTCTTTTTGAACTTGCGGACTCACAGGTACCAAACGTTCTTTATTTCCCTTTCCGATTACACGCACAAATCCTTCGTCAAAATAGAGGTCTGAAAAACGTAAATTTACTAACTCACTTACGCGCATTCCACAACTGTATAAAGTTTCCAAAATCGCTCGATTACGGTGACCTTCCGTCTTCGTTAAGTCAACAGCTGCAATCAATGCGTCAATTTCTTCAATGGACAATACTTCGGGGAGTTTTAGTCCAATTTTTGGTTGTTCGAGTAACTCGCTTGGGTCGTCTTGAATCACGTTTTCCAACAATAAAAAGCCATAAAATTGTTTCACTCCAGAAATGATTCGAGCTTGCGAACGAGCACTCAAACCTATGTCGTAAAGTGTTGCAATAAAATGTTTTAAATCGTTGTAGGTAATGTCCTCTGCATTCTTTTGGATTGACAAAGCATACTGGAATAATTTATCGACATCTTTTTGATAGGCAAAAATGGAATTTTCAGCCAAACCCTTTTCGATTTTCATGTATGAAACAAAATCCTTAATATAGCGGTTCCAAGTTGACATAGAATGAAACTATTAATTGTAAACGGTCCAAATTTAAACCTTATAGGTAGCAGACAACCACAAATATATGGGAATGTTAGCTTTGAAAATTATTTGGAAGAATTGAAATCGAAATTCGATGCAGATTTAACCTATTTCCAATCGAATGTGGAAGGTGAAATTATCAATCAATTGCAACAAGAAGGCTTTGATGGAATCATTTTAAACGCTGGTGGTTACACGCATACAAGCGTTGCGATTAGAGATTGTATTGCAGCGATTGAAACGCCTGTAGTTGAAGTGCACATTTCAAACATTGCTGGAAGAGAATCCTTTCGTCATGAGTCGCTCATTAGTCCAGTTTGTGTGGGTTGTATTTTTGGTTTTGGCTTAAAAAGTTATGAGTTGGCATTTAAATATTTTTTGATGGTTGAGTAGTTATAATTTTAGTGAAAAAGTTTATTGAGTATGCGCTTTCTTACCACCAATATTTAAAATCATTATTCTAATTAAAATTCCAAATTTAGCTAATTTAATATTTTGTAAATAAAAAGAATCAAAAAATCAAGGCTCTGAATTTCTTGATTTTCTATATTCAAGTATTTTACTGGTACGATTGCGAACACTCAAAAAAGTTTATATAGTTGCTCTTTTAAAACAAAAAAAACTAGCTAAATGAGACAATAATTATTTAATAAATCTGATTAATATTAAAAATTAAAATATGAGTTTACTCGATAATATAGCGTAGGTAATTTGTTTAATAGATTTTATTATTGCAAAAAATAAACGATTTATGACATATAAATTTCATTTTAAGAAAATAAGAGTTACACTTCACTTTGATCTCTACATTTTCAATTTTCAAAACCAATCCTAACGGCTTTTTTCTTAATTTTAGCATTCTTAAAAAAAGAATACAAAATATGGAACAAGTTGCGCCTTATAAACCAGTTAATAAAATCAGAATTGTAACAGCAGCCTCGCTTTTTGATGGTCATGATGCAGCGATAAATATCATGCGTCGAATCATTCAAGCGACTGGTTGTGAAGTGATTCACTTAGGTCACGACCGTTCGGTAGAAGAAGTGGTGAATTGTGCGATTCAAGAAGATGCACAAGCAATTGCGATGACTTCCTACCAAGGTGGACACATCGAGTATTTCAAATATATGTATGATTTATTGAAAGAAAAAGGAGCACCACATATTAAAATCTTCGGTGGAGGAGGAGGAACAATTCTTCCGTCTGAAATTGAAGAATTGCAAGGTTATGGTATCACACGAATTTACCATCCTGACGATGGGCGTTCACTTGGTTTACAAGGAATGATCAACGATTTGATTCAAAAATGTGATTTCCCTGTTGGAACAAATATCACTAACGAACCGGATTTAATAGGAGCTAAAAATGTTCCGGCTATTGCGCGCGTGATTTCAGCAGCAGAGAATTTTGCAGAAGAAAATATGGAAATGCTCAATAAAGTGAGGGCAATCGCTGAGTCAAAATCTATTCCAGTACTTGGTATTACAGGAACTGGTGGTTCTGGAAAATCATCTTTAGTGGATGAATTAGTACGTCGCTTTTTAATTGATTTTACAGAAAAACAAATCGCTGTTGTTTCTGTCGATCCGTCGAAAAGAAAAACGGGCGGAGCTTTATTGGGAGACAGAATCCGAATGAATTCCATTAAAAGTGATCGCGTTTACATGCGTTCGTTGGCAACTCGTCAATCGAATTTAGCTTTGTCAAAACACGTGGCAGAAGCGATTAGCATTTTGAAAGCAGCAGATTACGATTTAATCATTTTGGAAACTTCTGGAATTGGTCAATCGGATACAGAAATCTTGGACCACTCGGACGTTTCATTGTACGTAATGACGCCAGAATACGGTGCTGCAACGCAATTAGAAAAAATCGATATGTTGGATTTTGCCGACGTTATCGCTTTGAATAAATTCGATAAACGTGGCGCTTTAGATGCTTTGCGTGATGTTCGTAAACAATACCAACGCAATCATAATTTATGGGAAAGCAGCGTGGACGATATGCCAGTTTATGGTACAATCGCTTCACAATTCAACGACCCAGGAATGAATTCGTTGTACAAAGTAATTATGGATAAAGTGGTAGAAAAAACAGGTTCGCCTTTGAATTCTACGTTCCAAATTACACGCGAAATGTCGGAGAAAATATTTGTGATTCCACCTGATAGAACGCGCTATTTATCGGAGATTTCTGAAAACAATCGCTCTTACGATAAATGGGTGAATCAACAAGTGGCGGTTGCCGAGAAATTACACGGTTTACAAACATCGATTCAAACAATTAGCAATTCTATCATCGAAGATAAAGACCGATTGGTTAAAGGATTACAAGAAGCATTTGAAAATGAAAAATTGAATTTCGACCCGAAGAATTGGGCTATTTTACAAAATTGGGATGAGAAAAAACAATCGTTCAAAAATCCTGAATACCAGTTCAAAGTGCGCGATAAAGTATTGAGTATTCAAACGCACACTGAATCTTTGTCTCATTCACAAATACCTAAAGTTGCTTCTCCGAAATATTCAAGTTGGGGCGATATTTTACGTTGGGTTTTACAAGAAAATTATCCTGGCGAATTTCCGTACACATCAGGTTTGTTCCCTTTCAAACGCGAAGGAGAAGATCCAACGCGTATGTTTGCTGGCGAAGGTGGTCCGGAAAGAACCAACAAACGTTTCCATTACGTGAGTTTAGGAATGCCTGCAAAACGACTTTCAACGGCTTTTGACTCCGTGACTTTGTACGGTAATGATCCTGCAATTCGTCCTGATATTTATGGTAAAATTGGAAATTCTGGTGTTTCGATTTGCTGTTTGGACGATGCGAAAAAATTATATTCTGGTTTCGATTTAAGTCATCCTGCGACTTCGGTTTCAATGACAATCAACGGTCCAGCGCCGATGTTGTTAGGTTTCTTTATGAATGCAGCTATTGACCAAAA
>CAMDGP010000176.1 GCA_945897765.1 Chitinophaga pinensis | reverse complement strand
AGTTCTTTTTGCCGCAGATCCTTCAAGAGAATCGAAGAATTTCGAATTGGCAGAAAAAGCGATAAAAATTGCAAAAAAAACATTCACAACAATCAATTTAGACGTTGTTTACAATGTTGAACATGCTGAAATTATTAAAGAAATTAAATCCTCAGCTTGCATTTTATCAACTTCAAAATGGGAAGGTTCGCCAAATATTATCAAAGAATCTTTGGCTTGTAATCGTCCTATCGTTTCCACAAATGTTGGTGATATTGCCTGGTTACTTGAAAATGTAGAAGGGTGTTTTGTTACTAACTTTGATGCTGAATTAATTGCACAATCAATTTTAAAGGCTTTGGCTTTTAACCATGAAAAAAAATATACCAAAGGATTAGAAAAAATTAAAGAATTACAACTTGATTCTCAGTTAATTGCAAATCGAATCTTAAAGATTTATGGATACTAAACCGGGCGTAATTATTATTGAAGGACATGTTCAAGGTTTGTCAAATGTTCGAGCTTTAGGTGAACAAGGTATTCCAGTTTGGGTTATTGATAAATCGAATTGCGTGGCGCGCTACTCAAAGTATTGTCAAAATTTCGCTATTTGCCCTGAATATGAAAGCACCTCTTTTATTGATTTTTTGATTCAACTTTCTGAAAAACATAATCTTAAAAATTGGTTGCTTTTACCATCAAATGATCATGTAGTTTACACTATTGCGAAGAATAAAGAAAAACTCGGTAACTATTTCAAACTCATTACAGAGGATTTAGCTACGGTTTTGAAAATTTATGATAAAGTTGAATTATTGAAAATTTCCCAAGAAATTGGTGTGGATTATCCGTTGTATGAAACTTACAGTGAGCTTTCAGAATGTAAAACAACTAAATTACAATTCCCTCTCATAACAAAAGGTAATAATGGCTTGAGTTTTTACAAAAAAACAAAAACTAAAGTGTTACTTTCCTATTCATTGGAAGAATTAGAAAATAATTTAAAAAATTTAGAAAGTAAAATCCTTTTAAAAGAGACGTTTACGCAAGAAATTCTTCCTTTTAGTGAGGAACACAGAACAATTTCATTCACTTGTTTTTCAGTTAAAGGTGAAATGAAAGCACATTGGATAGGTGTCAAAATTCGTGAGCATCCACTTCGGTTTGGAACTGCAACATTAGCGGAAAGTATTGAAAAAGTAGAATTGCTATTACCATCTCAAAAGCTAATGAAAACACTTCAGTATACCGGAATTTGTGAAATTGAATACCTTTTAGATATAAGAGATAATAAATATAAACTAATAGAAATCAATGCAAGATCATGGCTTTGGGTTGGACTTGCAAATGCTTGCGGTGTGAATTATGCAAAACTTGCTTATGATTATGTGAATGGTTTTGAAATTCAAGAGATAAAAGGCTATCAAACAGGTATAATATGGTTTAATCCAATTACAAATATATTTTTCGGAATCAAAGGGCTTTTCTTGGGTCATGTTAAGTTAAGATCTATGTTCGAAAACTTACCAAAAAAGAAAATTAACGCACTTTTTCAAAAAGGAGACAGAAGGCCTGGATTCATGTATTTCATTCTTTTATTTAAAATTTTTAAAACAAGATGACAATACTTTTCGTTACAGGACACCCCGCACAAATTCATAATTTCAGAATTGTAAAGCAATTATTAGAAGAAAAAGGACATAAGGTAGTTTGGGTTTCAAGTAAGAAAGACATCAGCTTTGAACTTTTAGAACTTTATAAAATTAAAGCGTATGAAATAATTCGACCTACAAAAGGATTTGTGTCAAAGTTGAAAGCGCTCCTTGTTAATTCTGTTATTATTTTCAAAATTATTCGTGACGAAAAAGTTGATTTTATAGTCTCACGTGTTTCGCCATTTGCAACTATTGCAGGTAAATTATTAAATAAGAAACATATTGCTCTTGCAGACACTGAAAGTTCTGGGATTTACGATACAATTTTCACAAAATTTTTAGATTCATTAATTACTTCAACTACTTTTAAAAGAGATTTACGAAAAGATCAAGTAAGGATTAAAAGTAACATTGAGCTTTTTTATTTGCATCCAAATCATTTTAAACCGAATGATTCAATATATGATTACTTAAAAATTTCTAAAGAAGAAAAATTTGTTATTCTTAGATTTGTAAGTTGGAAAGCTTATCACGATAAAGGATTAACTGGTTTTAACGATGAGAATAAAATTAGAGCAGTTAGAGAATTCTCCAAATTTGCCAAAGTTTTCATCTCCGCCGAAGGAAGTTTACCTAAAGAAATTGAAAAACATCGTATTAAAATCCCTTTTGACAAAATGCACGATGCGCTTTATTATTCTTCATTGTTTTTTGGTGAAGGTGCTTCAATGGCAGCAGAAAGTTCAGTACTTGGTTCTCCAGCAATTTTCTTAAATGATAATTGGTCTGGTAATGCTTTTGATTTAATGAAATATGAACTGTTTTATTCTTATAAAAGTAACATTGAAGATCAATTAAAAGCAATTGAAAAAGGTGTTGAATTATTGAGTAACCCAAATTTAAAACTTGAAATGCAAAACAAATTAGACACTTATTTTACTGATAAAATTGATGCTTCAAGTTTTTTAACCTGGTACATTGAAGAATTTCCTAAATCTAAAAAAATAATAGCTCAAGATTCTTTCTATCAAAACAATTTTAAATAATGGATTTTACTGTTCGAAAATATAAAGAACTTCTAAATTTAATGAAAGATGCTGGATATGAATTTCAAACCTATACTGAGTTCATAAATGCACCGAAGAGTAAAGTTATAGTCCTAAGACACGATGTTGATTTAAAACCAGAAAATTCATTATGCTTTGCTGAAATTCAAGCTAGTATTGGTATCAAAGGCGTTTATTATTTTAGAGCAGTTAATGAAAGTTGGAACGAAGACATTATTAAAAGAATAAGTTCATTGGGTCATGAAATTGGTTATCACTATGAAAATATAACGACCACCAAAGGTAATTTGACCTTAGCTTTTGAGGATTTTAAAAAAAACTTAGAACTTCTGCGAACATTAGCACCAGTGGCTACTATTTGTATGCATGGAAGTCCAATGTCTAAATACGATAGTAAAGATCTGTGGAAAACTAATGATTATAAATCATTAGGAATAATTGCTGAACCATATTTTGATACAGACTTTAATAAAGTATTTTATTTAACAGATACAGGAAGAACTTGGAATAGTGAAAAATTCAATGTTAGAGATAAAGTAATCACAACCTTCACTCAAAAATTCACATACACTGATCAAATTATAGATGCTTTCGTTCAGAAAAAGTTACCTAGTCAAATTATGTTTACTTTTCATCCTCAGAGATGGAATGATAATATAATAAAATGGCTAATTGAACTAATTAGTCAAAACGCTAAAAATTTGGTTAAACGTTTATTGATTAAAATAAGAAATTAACTAGTTACGGTACAATAAAAAAAGGACTTTGATTACAAAGTCCTTTTTTGTTTAGAGGTTTGAATAAACTATTTAAGTTTAACTATTCTTTTTTGAAGTTGGTTTGTTCCAATTTTAATATTCACTAAGTAAACTCCTTGAGCGAAATTCTCACCAAAGGAATATTTTTCAAGTTCTTCAATTGATTTAAAATTAGTTGATTCTATTGTTTGACCAATTGAATTCATTACATATAACTCAATCGATTCATTATAAATTGGAAATTCAGTGATTGAAAACTTAAAGATTGAATTGGATGGATTAGGATAAAGTGATATTGAATTTTTATTAAATTCATCTAATCCCAAAACACTTTGATCATTTTCTATTTCTCCCTTATCATTAATTAAATTTATGTCTTCAAAATCTGATAGAAGATATGCTAAAGGAGTTGTGATATTACAAGCATTACCGAAATTAGACCACAATCCATTTGACAAAACAGACACTTCAACAGAATAAGTTGAATTAAGTTGCATACCCATAGCAACTAATTGGCTAGGTCTAAAAAAGTAAGTAAACGTTGGGTTATGTATTACATCGCCCATTCCTGGTCCATTAATTCTGAAACGATAGTCAGTTACGCATCCAGCACTTGTACAGTAAACATTTGTACTCATGGTTGGGATAGATACACCACACATAGCATTCGTTATGGTTGGAATTTGCAAGGTAACATTTCTAGCAGTTCCCCAAGTTCCCCAAGTTCCATTTACAAAAACACGACACTCAATGCTGTATGTACTTCCGTACACTAAATTCGCAACTTGAGTCAAATAGGAGAGTCTAAACTGTGAACCTACCATTTCAAGAACTTCATTAACACTTGGACCAATAATTCTATACTGATAAGGGGTTGCGTAAACAATTGAATTTACGTAAAGATTGGTAGAACAAGAAGCAATATTACTATTAATAAATCCATCTCTTAATTCGGTAATTGGGTCACAAACAGTTGAAATTGTACATGGTGTTCCCCATTCACTCCAATAACCATTTACCCTTACTTGAACTGAAATTTGATACGTTTTACAGTATTCAACTCCTGGGAATTTTCTTAATGTAATCCCATTATACGAAGTCAAATTCATAACACTGTCGATAATAGTTGTTACACCATCTACAATACGATATCTGTAAGCTTCAGCGTTTGGAATAACATTAGCATGTAAGGTATCTTGTTGGAAGTAATTAATAGTTCTTCCACAATCAGCACTTGATATTGTTGTTGTTGGTATAGCAAGTCGAACTACACAAGACAATCCAGGGTCACTAAACAAACTTGATGGGGTATTTCTTGTTGCTACTACAACATCGTAATCTAGACCTGTAATTGGATGAGGAGACGATAATTCATTTAATTTAAAACTGTTTGTTGATTTAGTTAAAACACCAACTGTTCCATAACCAGCAGCTGAAATCGTAAATTGATATTGAGTTGCTCCAGTAACCGTATTACATGTTAAAGTTGTAGCAGAGGATGGAATAGAAGTGTTATTGCACCAAGATGTTGCTAATTGAGTGCTTGCCGATAAAGGAGTTGTTACATTACAGCTTGGACCATAAGCACTCCATGCGCCGATT